>JALQVX010000307.1 GCA_023263555.1 Crocinitomix sp. | reverse complement strand
CTATCCGTTAAGCCCATACATCCTTCAATTTCGTTGATAAATTGAACCTGATAAAAACCAGCTTCAGCCGCAAAAATTGAAAGTTCATCTTCACCTGTCAAATCACCGTTAAATTGCCATTCGAGTAACAATTCAGCTTCGGAATTAGCGGTTAATTCAAGTGAATCACCTTCACAAAAAGCAGTCGCATCATCTGTTGTTGATACCATCAATTCAGATAAAACTTGACATGAATTCACTTCAAAAATGGTTAATGTACTTGAAACTTCATTGGCTAAAATCAAGATCCCGTTGCCACTTGGAGACAAAAGTGGATCGATATAAATCATACCCTCTGCACCACGGTCAGGCCCATTCGTAACTGCATCACGATTATTGTAGTAGCCAATAAATACAGGATTTGCAGGATCGTTAATATTGAAGACCATTACACCACCAACACGTTCCATAGAAACAAATAAAAATGCATTTCCATCAATATATTCGGCAGTGACACCTTCAGGTTCAGGTCCTTTATCATCACTTCGATTTTTTGCTTCAGGTGAGTCCTCGTTTGAGGCATTAAAAATCTCAGCAAAAATTGGATTATTCGCAATGATTTGCTCAATCATATCACCAGAATCGAAAATAAGCGTTCCAGTTGCTTCATCCCAAACAGAAAATGAACGCGTTCCGTACGAATAAATCTCGTCAAAATCGCCATCTCCATCCGTATCACCATTTGCTGTTGTCGTCTTTAAACGACCAAGTAATAAACTGTTTTGGATATAATCACGATCAGGGAAAGCCGCACTATCTAGATCAAGATCTCTCACACGTTCTTCTTCACTATATCCATCATAATCACGTGAATCGCCTTCGTTTGCAGTGAAAAGATAATTTGTTCCACCTACAGAAAGATGACTAATTGCATCTGGCATAAAAAATCCGTGAATTGGAAAATTTGCAATATTGATTCCTGACGTACTATTCGAAGCATCTAACCCATAACCAAAAAGTGAGTGGTCAATTGTTCCTAACGGACGAATTTCGACTATTTCTTTTGTCGCAATATTGACAACTGCAATGGCATTGTTTTCTTGCAACGTGACATAAGCTAATTGGTCATCATCCATCACCGTCACATACTCAGGCTCTAGATCTTGCGCTACACTTGAACCCGGTCCAAAAATTCGAACACCCGCTTCTTTTAACGCAATAACATCACCATCAAAAGCTGAAAAATTCAATACTGTTACATCCGCAACGGTTAAATCTTCAATTGGACCTGAAATTTCAATAATCGCAACACCCCCATTTGGATCTACAGAATAATCAGCATTTGGCTCGCCCTCACAAGCTGCAATCAATTGCGTGCCCGCATGATTGAATGTCACCATATCTGGTAACGCTCCAACTGTTAATCGATTAAGGAAAGTACCATCCGTTCCCCAAAAAGAAACAAAACCAGAATCTTGGATTACTGGAGCCGCAACCGCAACCGCAATTATATCATTATAAATCGCCACTGAATTAATAAACCCAACAGAATCGAATTCGATAGAATCAACCAACAAAGGAAGAGCAGGAACACTTAAATCAACAATATCTATTTGATTGGCAATACTGTTCACTATAAATAACTGTTGTGTAATTGGATCAAAAACGACAATCTCTGCAGAACTTTCACCTTCAAATCCTGTCGAAAAACTCGTTAATAGATCTAATTTTAATTCATTCGTTGCAGTAGGTAAAATACGGTCATTATCTGTGATATAGACGAATGATTGGTCGTTATCTCCCGCTTCAGCATTGTCAAACACATCAAAGGCAAGAATGATATATTCACTATTTTCTTCTGATCCATCATCTTCAATTTGAATTTCGAAAGAATACGTTCCATCTGCTAAACCATCAACAGTAATTGTTGTATCAATCAAGATATAATCACTCACATTTTCTGCAGTAGAGGCAGCAATTACTTGCAAAGAAACCGAAGAAGGTGTTCCATTTGAATTTGTAAAATCAAGATCAAAACTCATTAAACCGGCATCTTCTAAAAGCGTAATATCTTCAGTAGCAAAACTAAATTTAGGTGCCACTACTTCTGCAAAAGTAATTTCAGAAACACCATCTGTTCCGGCAGCTCCTTCAAAAGTTCTTGGTTCGATAAAAGCATTTAAAGCAAGATCAAATACACCACCTGTCGCTACAGTTAAATCTTCATCCACGGCATAGTAAGAATCTGCTTGTAATTTTCCACCACCATAAAAATCATTTTCGGGCATTTGATAACCTTCGGTTGGACTTAAGAATGCTGATCCAATCCCTGTACCAAATAAAATGGCATCCGTTGGAACAGTTGAAGCAGTAATTGAAGCAATAGGCAAATTAAAAACAGCTATTCCATCTGCATTTCCTCCACCATTCCCAATGACACCACCAGAACTAGCATTTCCAATTCCGCCGTCACCACCGTCAACTCCGGTGTCAATTGCTCTTAATATTGTTCCTGTAGGTGCCATTAAAGTACCACCAACATACACGACATCTCCAACTGAAACAGATCCTGTTGAAATTTCAAATGCATACGAAATAAAACTTCCTTCGACCCATCCATTTGCCGTTGCCGTTCCATTATTTGCAACGATAATCGTATATGGACTTACGGAGAAATCAATGTCATCCGTTGCCAATAATTCGACATATTCATATGGCGAATCTGAACTCGGAGGGTTTTGATAAAACTCTGAAATAAGCAGCCCCGGATTCTGAGCCAAGCTGGCCAAGACTGAAAAACAGGTGAGTATAGACAAGTAAATTTTTTTCATGATTTTCTTCTTTTATATTTTTTATACAAAGGAAGGCCTTGAAAGTTGAGGTTGTCTTACTAGAAAATTATGCTTGTGTTAAGGGTTGTTAAGGCAATCTTACTTAAAATAAAATGGGTGTTGAAAAATCGGAGCTGATGATCCTTTTTGCGCGATAGTTGGGTTAAGGTATCATTATCATGCAGCACCATCATGTGAATAATCAGAATAAATTTCCGATCTAGCAAAATGACCAGCCCCTTCTCTATGGTAACTACTTCAATTACAGCGACAATAAAGGTAGCTTCACTATAGCATACCACTAGTGATTTAGGGTTATTGGGCGATACCCATTCAAAAAAAAGCGCCACTCCTATTCAGAAGTGGCCCTAGGCATAAGCGTTTATCCTACTTTATTTCTTCTTGGTTGCAATTTCGGTTGTTTCACTTCCAAACACTTGTTTCTATTTCAAATTCTCCTTGTCCAATTCAACAATTTCAATGATATCAGACGTTGTTGAAGTCAAACTGTCCTTCAGTTCTAATTTTGTGCCGTCCTCAATAATGCGATAGACAGATGTTTCCGTTTCCGTCATCACACCGTATGAAGATGTAGCGGTCATAACGCAATATTCATCTTTTTTTAATTTACAGCCGTCAAAAGCGAGTTCGTATGAATATCTTGCATCCATGAATTCTTCGCTGACATGGTCCTCAGTGTATTGAATACTTGTCACGTTTCATTGACCATCCAATATTTTACTGATTGTTGATTTTTTAATCTACAATCATATACTGAGCATCTAAGAGAAGTTTAAAATCAAGAATTTCATCATTAAGGGTATATCGAACGGCAATATTATAACCCGCTATTTCATTTTCAACACTTCGCTTTAAATGAAGCAGAAGGCGATTCGTTTGCTTAAATACTTGCTTTTTAGCCATGAGTTGAGCTTGCTTCAGCTGATACTCAAGTTTTGTAATTCTTGTTTTGTGCAAAGAATCCTCTAACCCTTTTCGATTCAATAGTATTATTTTGTCCAATTCTTGTTCAACATACAAGGCTGCATAAGCCTGATCGTCAATCATGAGTGATAAGGTATCCAAATCACCATCAATTAAATTAAGATTTTTATTCACTTGGTCAAGCATCTCAGTGAGGTCATCAACGCGTAAGGTGTCCGTCACTTCTATACGCACATCTATCGAATCAGGTAGAAAGAAATAGGATCTTACATTGGTATTGATTTGATCCACTGCATCAACTTTCTTTTCAACATTGCATGAAAAAAGAAGGGAGATGAAAAATAAGGTGAAAAGGGGATAAAAACGAAACATGATTTTTTGTATAAAGATAATTGAATCTTATTTAACCCGCTTCTTTTGTTTACTCACCCACTCCACAAATAAACGAAATTTGTGATCGTCCAACAGGCGGGGTACGGTATAATACCACGTTGCCAACTGATGATGGGTAAATCTTTTGTGAATTTTCTTGTGACAATCTTTACAGACCCAGCTGCCATAATGCATCAGGTCTATTTCTTCATGAAGACGAAGAATAGGTTTCTTCGTGTGCATTTTCTTCGGAACAAGATGATGAAAAGTCAACTCCACTTCACGCTGACATGTTTCGCAACGATCAGGTTTGTGAGGTTTAGAATCGGGCATTTTATCCGACTCTTGTAGAAGCTTTTAATACAATTCCCTGCATCAACTTTTCAGCCGATTTAACCATTGCTGGAACATCAAAGAAACATTCTTCATATAATTCAGCTTGTGTCCCGTGATGAATAAATTTATCCGGTATACCTAAACGAACAACTTTTGCAGTGTAATTGTGATCCGCCATGAATTCTAAAATTGCAGAGCCTAATCCTCCCATGAGACAGCCATCTTCAACGGTAATTACCTTATCAAACTTCGAAAACACCTCATGCAATAAAGTCTCATCAAGTGGCTTAATAAAACGCATATCATAATGAGCCGCAGAAACACCTTTTTCTTTTAATTCGGCAATTGCCTTCGTGGTTAAATTACCAATTGGTCCAATTGTTAAGAAAGCTAAATCTGATCCATTTTGAACCTTTCTACCCGTTCCAATTTTAATTTCTTTGAACGGTGTTTTCCATTTTGGCATAACACCTGTTCCTCTTGGGTAACGAATTGAAAACGGACCTTTATCTTCAAGTTGTGCTGTATACATCAAATCACGTAATTCAGCCTCATTCATTGGAGAAGAGACGATCATATTCGGAATCGAACGCATATACGCTAAATCATAAGCCCCATGGTGTGTTGCTCCATCTGCTCCAACCAAACCGCCTCTATCTAAACAAAATACAACATTCAAATTCTGTAAAGCCACATCATGCACCACTTGATCATAAGCCCGTTGCATAAATGAAGAGTAAATATTGCAAAAAGGAACTAAACCTTGTGTCGCCATACCTGCAGATACAGTTACAGCGTGCTGCTCCGCAATACCCACATCAAATGCCCGATCAGGCATTGCTTTCATCATAATATTTAAAGAACAACCAGACGGCATAGCAGGAGTGACCCCCATAATTTTATCATTCTTTTCCGCCAATTCTACAATCGTATGTCCAAAAACATCTTGATATTTTGGAGCTTGCGGTGAAGTAGGAATTACTTTAACAATCTCTCCAGTTTCCTTATTAAAAACACCTGGAGCATGCCATTGTGTAGCATTTCCATCTTCTGCCGGCTTATATCCTTTACCTTTAGTCGTGAGAACGTGCAGAATTTTTGGCCCAGGAATATCCTTTAAATCCTGCATAATATTCACCAAAAAACCGTCTACCTTAATATCAGTATCAGCAGGCAAGGTTTGAACTTTT
>JALQVX010000300.1 GCA_023263555.1 Crocinitomix sp. | reverse complement strand
GAAAGTTCAAGTTCTTTTAGCAATTGGTCAAAATCATAATCACTGATTGTCGGATTATTTTTGACATAATAATTATAATTATGTTCTTCGATCGCTTTACTTAATTCGATTATGCTTACGCGGATATCCTCTTTATTCATGCTCATTATTGCTCGTTCCGTTTTCTTCTACTTGTTCTAATTTGATTATTTTTTTCTGATATTTACTTTGAATTAGATCGACAATTACTAACACGATAATAACAAAATAGAATGTTTTTATTCGCATTGGCATAATTGGGATTCCAAAAAAATCAATCGGTGGTACATGTTCGCCTTCTGATAAAAGTGTCACTATAGTAAGGGGATGGTTTATTGATAAAAGATCCGTCATTCGAACGCTTAATTTTGAATAAAAGTAATTAGATTTTGGTTTTTAGCGGTAAACGGGTTTAATTGCGCGTGTTATTTCCCGTTTGCCTGCCGGTCCTGGTAAATTTTCAATTGCAAATCCGGCTTCTTTAAGATTGCGTTTAAATTGACCTTGGGCGCAGTAGGTTACGAGTACCCCTCCCGGTTTTAAAGTCTCGTACATTTTTCTCATCACACTTGCTGTCCATAAATCAGCTTGCGTTCCCGGGCCGAATGCGTCAAAATAAACGAGGTCGTAAAACGCGTCTGCTAAGTTATTAGACAACAAGTCTTCATGAATTTTTAAAATTTTAAAAAAGGGTGTGATTGTGTGAAGATTTCCCCAATTACACTTATGTAGCTCCTTAAAATAAACTGCATTTTCAAGATGTTCTAGCGATTCAAAATTCAAGGCGTTAATTTCGTTTAGAGTAATGGGGTACTTTTCAAGCGAGTGATATTCGACACTTGTATTTGATTGAATCGCTTCGTTTAATGTGACCAAAGCATTTAAGCCCGTACCAAATCCCATTTCGAAAATTTTTAATTCTTTTCTTGGCAACAGGTAATTAAATCCCGTGTGGATAAAAACATGCATTGATTCATTTAACGCGCCGTGAATAGAGTGGTATGTTTCATTTAATGCAGGAATTAACAAAGTTTTAGATTTGTCCTCCGTCACAATAATTTTTCTATCCATTAGTTTTATATCTTTGAAAAAAATTACAAAGCTATGTCACGAATCTTAGTCTTCGCCTTTTTAGGGATACTTTTTATTAACACCGGTTGTGAAAGATGTAAAAGATGCCGCTATTCTTATACTGAAACCATAATCGTTACAACTCCTGATGGTGAAGAAGAGGAGCAGATCGAACACACCGATTTAATTTTGTTGGATGCTGATGGAGAACCTTATGGAGATGAATGTCTTAAGTATGAAGAGTACAAGGAAAATGATGCGAATTATATTTATCCAATTGAAACGTACTATGAATTAGAAAAGGCGACAACCACATTGAACAACTTTCAATACGTTTGTACAGATTTATAGTATAAATACTGATTTTTAGTAAATCAACGCTGCAAGTTTTTTGACTAAATCAGCGGGCGGTGAAGTTGGACGCATTGTTTCTTTTTTGACAAAAACTAATGTGGTTGAAGCTGTAGTTAATAAAACATCAGTTTCGTTAAATATCTCGTACGTGAATTCGATTTTTGCCGTGGGTATACCGATTATTTTTGTGCGGATGGTAATTAAATCATCATATAAAGCTGGTTTTAAATAGCGAATGTGTAAATCGGCTACAGGGAGCATAATTCCTTGATCTTCAATTGCCTTGTAGCTAAAACCAAGTGATCTAAGGGTTTCTACACGTCCAATTTCAAAGAATTGTGCGTAATTTCCGTAGTAAACGTAACCCATTTGGTCAGTTTCTCCGTATCGGATTCTAATTTTCGTTTCGTGTACGTACATTTTAACTATATTCGTATTTAAAGTTATAGTTTCTCACCCTGGGATAAAGTAGTTCAAATTTTTGAATTCGAGCAGAAATTTAAATCAAAAAAAAAATAAAACTTTCTGAAGTAAAAAAAAATAAAAAAACAAGGTTATTTTGATTTTTTTTATAACTTTTTTATGTGAATATTTGTTGACAAGTTTGAAAAGCTGATAAGAAAATTAGAATACCAATTATATAATATACCCCTACCTGAATGAAGAATAAAAAAAACCATGAATTGATTTGGGAAGACTGCCTCAAAGTAATCAAGGATAATATAAGCCTACAAAGCTTCAAAACTTGGTTTGAGCCGATCGTTCCAATTCGATTTAAGATGAAGGTTTTGACATTGCAGGTGCCATCTCATTTCTTTTACGAATGGTTGGAGGAGCATTACATTGATTTGCTCAAGAAGGTGATTAAAAAAGAAATTGGCGCGGATGCGAAGTTGGAGTACTCTATCATAATGGATAAGAGTGTGGATAAGAAAACGCCTTACACTGTTAAATTACCTACTTCTAGCAAGAAAAATTTATCAAACACACCGGTCTCAATGCCATTAAATTTGGGAGACAATCCGATCCGTAATCCATTTGTGATTCCGGGTTTGAAAAAGGTGAATGTCGATTCGAATTTGAATCCTACTTATTCGTTTGATAATTTTGTTGAAGGCGATTGTAATCGTCTAGCTCGTTCAGCTGCCTTTGCGGTTTCAAATAAACCGGGAGGAACAGCATTTAATCCACTTCTTATTTATGGAGGAGTTGGACTAGGAAAAACGCATTTGGCTCATGCAATTGGAATCGGTATTAAAAACCAATTCCCTAACAAAACCGTGCTTTACACGCAAGCAGAAACATTTACACGTCAATTTATTGATTCAATTAAGAACAATACTACAAATGACTTTATCAATTTTTATAAATTGATGGATGTTTTGATTATTGATGATGTTCAGTTTTTTGCTGGTAAAGAGAAAACACAAGATGCTTTCTTTCATATTTTTAATCACTTACACCAAACGGGTAAGCAATTGGTTTTAACTGCTGATAAGGCGCCTGTTGAAATGAAAGGAATTGAGCAACGTTTGTTGTCTCGCTTTAAGTGGGGACTTTCTGCAGATGTGCAACCACCTGGATTGGAAACCCGAATTGCTATATTAGAGAAGAAAATTTATGGTAATGGCGTTGATTTGCCAGCTGATGTGCTTGAATATTTAGCCTACAGTATTAATACCAATATCCGTGAAATGGAAGGGGCGCTGACCTCACTTATTGCGCAAGGCTCTTTAAACAAAAAATCGATTACGATTGATTTGGCGAAAAAGATGATTGACAAGTTTGTGAAGAATACAGCACGGGAAGTTTCAATGGATTATATCCACAAAATTGTTTGTGACTACTTTAACTTACCGATCGAATTGTTAAAATCGAAAACGCGTAAACGTGAAGTGGTGCAAGCACGCCAAATTGCTATGTATTTTGCGAAAAAGATGACCAAATGGTCCTTGGCAAGTATTGGTGCACAATGCGGCGGAAAAGATCACGCAACGGTCTTACATGCTTGCCGAACGGTAAACAACTTGGCTGAAACGGACAAACAGTTTAGAGGTTATCTCGAAGACTTAGAAAAAAAATTAAACGTTAATTAAGTAAATGCCTCCGCCAAAATCGGAGGCATTTTTGCTATTCAACATAAATCGTATGAAGATATTGATGGTTTGTTTGGGTAATATTTGTCGCTCCCCAATTGCAGAAGGTATTTTAAGACAAAAAGCGATCGAACAAGGTCTTTCTATTGAAACAGATTCGGCTGGAACATCCAATTATCACATTGGCAATCCACCCGATCCACGCATGATTCTAACCGCAAGCAAAAATGGGATTGATATTTCTGATTTAAGAGCGCGCCAATTCGTTGCAGCTGATTTTGATCGTTTCGATTTGATATATGCCATGGATGAATCGAATTATGAAAACATTCTACGTTTAGCTAAAACGGAAGAAGATCGGAAGAAAGTGATGTTGATCTTAAACGAAGTTCATCCAAATTCAAATGACGAAGTGCCCGATCCCTATTTCGGAGGTGATCAAGGTTTTCAACATGTAATTGATCTATTAAATGTGGCGGTGGATAAATTAATTGTGAATCATGAGCTACGGTAAAGTATATATAGTTCCCATACCAATTAGTGACGATACACTTGAGTGCGTATTGCCTGAGTATAATGCAACGGTTGTCAAAGAATTGCGTTTTTTCGTTGTTGAAAAGATCAAAACAGCCCGTCAATTCTTGCGTAAAATGGATCCACAATTCCCAATTGATGATTCGACCTTTTTTGAATTGGATAAACACGACAATTATACATTTGAAAGCGACGCACTTCAACATTTAAAAGCGGGCAAGGATATTGGCTTAATGTCAGAATCTGGATATCCGGGCGTTGCGGATCCTGGAAGTCAATTTATAGCTTTAGCTCATCAACATTCTATTGAGATTATTCCTTTGATTGGTCCAAGTTCTTTACTTTTAGCTTTAGCAGCTAGCGGAATGAACGGGCAAGGGTTTACGTTTAATGGGTATTTGCCGAAGACAGATCCGGAACGTTCACAAAAATTGAAGGAATTAAGTCACGAAATTCTAAAAACGGGATTTGCACAACTTTTTATCGAAACACCCTACCGCAATCAGCAAATGTTAGATGATATTATTAAGGTTTGCGCTTCTCAATTAAAATTAACTGTGGCGTATGATATAACAGGAGTAAAACAAAAAATTAAAACAAAGTCAATTGGTGAATGGAAAAAAGCACCATTTAAATTTGATAAAACACCATGCGTATTTGTGTTGGGAAGTTGATTTGTTTTTTGATTTGTTGATGATCTGATGGTCTGATCAAAAAATCTGTGGAAATCTGTGGAATCCGTGGTAGAAATATAAAAAAATGCGTTTTAAGTCTTACGTCTCATATCTCATATCTAAGAGCGAAGCGACCGTGTCAGACTACTGGCTGATCTAATAACTAAAAAAGTAAAAAAAAAATGAAAACAGCAATTAACCTATTCAGAACATCTCGCGAAAATTGTATCCGCATTATTAAGGATCTAAGTTTGGAGGAAATCAATGAAATTCCCGAAGGATTTAACAATAATATTGCTTGGCATTTAGGGCATCTTGTTGCTACAACGAAAGGACTTGTATACAGTCTTGCGGGACTAGAGGGAGGATTAGATAAAGCATTTATTGTAAAATATAAAAAGGGATCTAAACCAGAAGAAGCCATTTCACAAGAAGAATTTGAGTTTATAACAGAAGCTATTTTAAATCAAGTGGACGAATTAGAGGCCGATTTGGAAAAAGGAATTTTTAAAACCTACACAGCTTATCCAACGTCCTATAATTTTACCATTACAAATGTGGAGGAGGCCGTACAATTTAATAATTTGCACCAGGCTTTGCACATTAGTTCAATGATGGCGATTGTTCGTAAATTGAAATAAATAGCACGTTTTTTTGGTAGTTCTTACTTTTTAATTGCTTTCTCGAGATATTAATTAAATTAGTCGAATAATAAGGAAATCAGTAACCCTAGTTAACAATAGCATAGTATGAATTACCTAAAACTTACCTTTAAAACATTTTTTCTATCCCTCTTATTTATAACAAACGGAGCGGTTTTATTTAGCCAAAGTGACACTGCCTTTTTTGATCAAATTGAACAGTTGTCTATTGACGGCAAATATAAAAAAGCGGTCAAAGTTTGCGATAAGGCTATTCATTCGAATGAAAATTTCATTTGGGCTTATGTCAATAAGAGTTATTTATTGGTTAATCTCGAAAAATATGACGAAGCATTAGGTGCGTTAAATGATGGTTTGGCAGCGAATAAGACAAACTCACATTTGTATCACGAACGTGGTTTGCTTTATCAATCTTTCGGAATGAATGATCATGCTTTGCGCGATTTTAACTTAGGAATTAAATTCGCTGAAAATGATACGGTTAAAAATGCCGTCATGATTAGCAAGTCCGTTTCACGTTCACATGTCCGTGATTTTCAAGGTGCGTATGAAATTTTATTAGAGTGTTTCGCTTTTGACTCGACGAATAAGGCAACATTGAATAATCTGGCTGTCGTTTGTGATGAAGTGGGTAAACCCGAAATGGTTCCTTACTATTTGACAAAAGTGATTGAAGCAGATTCATTATTTGTACCAGGTTATGTGAATCTTGGATTTCATTATCAAAGTAAAGAAGAGTATGAAAAGTCGATTACCTATTTTGATAAAGCGCTTTCAATCAGTTCGAATGAAGCATTATCATACAATAATAGAGGTTATAGTAAATTTAAATTAGGTGATTTAGAGGGAGCTTTGGAAGATGTCAATCATTCAATCGAATTATATCCTGGAAATGCCTATGCCTACAGAAACCGAGCATTGATTTATATTGAAATGGATAAAATAAGCAAAGCATGTGAAGATATTCAACTTGCCATAAACTGGGGTTTTACTGAACAGTATGGAAATGAAATGATTCAGTTACAACGTAAATACTGTAAATCAAACCTTGAATGAGGGTCTGAATCGCTTTCCAGAAGCGAGTCGTTTATATGCTTAACGAGGCTTGTGTGAAAGAAGGTTGCGAGAATTTGATGCTTCAATTCGAAACTACAACCTTGCTATTAAATACGCTGAGACAGATTCTGCAATTTGGAGCTATACAGTAGATCGTGCTTGGGTGAAATTTTTACAGCGAGATTATGACGGTTGTAGGGCTGATTGTAGGTTAGTTTTAGAGGAAGATTCGTTGAATATTCGTGCGTTGAGTGATATGGCTATGGCCTATGAAGCAGAATATGAAATTGATCTTGCACTCAGTTTTCTCAACAAAATCTTAACCTTTGACTCGACTAATGTAACAGTCATCATGAATATGGGTTTTGTATACCAGAAAGATGGTCAATACGAGAAGTAAATTGAATATTTTGATCGCGCTATTGCACTTGACCCTACGGAAGGAATAGTTTACAATAATAGAGCCTATTCGAAAATGAAATTAAACGATCTGAAGGGAGCACTGCTGGATGTCAATAAAAGTATGGAGCTCTTTCCCAATAATTCATATGCCTATCGAAATCGCGCATTAATTTATATTGAAATGGGCAAAACGAAAAAAGCATGTAAGGATCTTGAATCGGCAAATGCATGGGGTTTTACAATAAGTTATGGAAATGAGGTTATTGAACTTCAACGCAAATATTGCAAGTAGGAAAATAAATCTCCTCGATTGAGTATTATTTCAATTTAAACCCCCAATACGCCATTTCGCCAACCTGCGATTTGTCAACTTTTACATGATACGCCAAGCCTGTTGGGCAGTCACAAAATTCACACGTTATTTCTCGTTCCCCGACAATTTTGATGTTGAGTGGAATGATGCCCTCCGCCTTTAAAAAAGTTTCCAAGGTGTTGATTGACTTTCGATTACTTGATTCATTGGCCCAAAAAGGTAGACAAGTCGTTTCAGTGAAAATCATCCACTTACCATTTGTTGTCTTCGAGCAACTCTCTAGTCCAAAAAAACTTGTTAATACGACTGTTGTTATTAAAATGAAGTTCCGCATAGGTTATTTTTGGAATAAACAGATCAAATTTCATTCCAAAAGGACGACAATTTGTTATATTTGTAACTTGTCGAAAATGAAGATCCAATGGAAAAAATCGAACCATATAAACCCACGAATAAAGTACGAATTGTCACAGCAGCCTCTCTTTTTGACGGGCATGATGCGGCAATTAATATCATGCGTAGAATCATTCAGTCTACCGGATGTGAAGTGATCCATTTAGGTCATGATCGATCTGTAGACGAGGTTGTTAATTGTGCCATTCAAGAGGATGTACAAGCCATTGCAATGACCTCTTATCAAGGTGGACATACGGAGTATTTGAAGTATATGTATGATTTGCTCAAAGAACGAGGAGCGGATCATATTAAAATCTTTGCAGGAGGGGGTGGAACGATTCTCCCCGAAGAAATTAAAGAGCTCGAAGCATACGGCATTACGCGCATTTATCATCCTGATGACGGTCGCGCAATGGGCTTGCAAGGAATGATTAATGACCTCGTTCAACGAAGCGATTTTCCAGTTGGAGATCAGTTGAATGGAGAGGTTAATCATTTGGCAGAGAAAGAAGTTACAGCAATCGCTCGTATGATTAGTGCTGCTGAAAATTTCCCTGAATTGGCAGAGAAGCAAATGAATGTGGTGCACGAAATGGCTGCTGCGAATGACGCTCCGATTGTAGGAATCACAGGAACGGGTGGTGCAGGTAAATCATCTTTGGTAGATGAATTGGTGCGTCGCTTCTTGATCGATTTTAAAGATAAAACCATTGCAATCGTTTCTGTTGATCCGAGTAAACGCAAAACAGGTGGTGCTTTATTAGGGGATCGTATTCGAATGAATGCCATTAATAATGACCGCGTTTATATGCGTTCACTGGCAACTCGTCAAAGTAATTTGGCCTTGAGTAAGCATGTTGCTGAAGCACTTTCGATTCTGAAAGCAGCACAATACGATTTGATTATTTTGGAAACGTCTGGAATTGGTCAGTCCGATACAGAAATCATGGATCATTCGGATGTTTCGCTTTATGTGATGACACCTGAATTTGGCGCAGCGACACAGTTGGAAAAAATCGACATGTTGGATTTTGCCGACATTGTTGCCATCAATAAATTCGATAAGCGTGGAGCTTTGGACGCTGTGCGTGATGTCAAAAAACAATATGTGCGTAACCATCAAATGTGGGATGCGAAGGATGAAGACCTACCTGTTTATGGTACAATTGCCTCTCAGTTTAACGATCCTGGCATGAATACCTTGTACAAAGCCATCATGGATAAAGTTGTCGAAAAAACTGCAGCGAAGGACTTGGTGTCTAATATGGAAATTACGGCTGAAATGTCGGAGAAAATCTTTATCATTCCCCCTTCTCGAGGACGTTATTTATCAGAAATTGCTGAAAATAATAGAGGGTATGATGAGGTTGCCAATCAGCAAATGGAGGTTGCTCAAAAATTATTCGGTATTTATAAAACAATTGAATCCGTTGCCAATCAATCCGTTGTATTGAATACTCTGGGAATTGATGAAGAAGGATTGAAAGCTGAAAATAGTGAGTTTTTATCTTTGTTACTAAAAGAATTTGCGCGTACAAAAATGGATTTAGATCCTTATAATTGGCAACATATTCTGACGTGGAACGATCAAGTAAAAAAATACAAGGATCCAATCTATTCGTTTAAAGTTAGAGATAAAGAAATTAGAATTGAAACCCATACCGAATCCTTATCTCATACGCAAATACCAAAAATTGCTTTGCCAAAATACAGTGCTTGGGGCGATTTATTGAGATGGATTTTACAAGAAAATGTACCGGGTGAATTTCCATATACGGCTGGTTTATATCCGTTTAAACGAACAGGTGAAGATCCTTCGCGCATGTTTGCGGGTGAAGGTGGACCGGAGCGTACAAATAAACGTTTCCATTATGTGAGTTTGGGTATGCCCGCTAAACGTTTATCAACAGCATTTGATTCTGTGACGCTTTATGGGAATGATCCTGCTATTCGACCAGATATTTATGGTAAAGTAGGGAATTCGGGTGTTTCGATTTGCTGTTTGGATGATGCGAAGAAATTGTATTCCGGTTTTGATTTATCACATCCTCTGACATCTGTTTCCATGACAATTAACGGTCCTGCACCTATGTTATTGGGATTCTTCATGAATGCGGCAATTGATCAAAATTGTGAGAAATACATTAAAGAAAATGGTTTAGAAGTAGAAATCGAAGCAAAAATCGCTGCGATTTACAAAAAGAAAGGGGTTCAACGTCCCGCTTACCAAGGTGAATTGCCTGAAGGGAATGATGGTTTTGGATTGATGCTATTGGGTGTAACTGGTGATCAGGTTTTGCCAGCAGATGTTTACGCACGAATCAAAGCGGAAACGCTAACACAAGTTAGAGGAACCGTTCAAGCAGATATTTTAAAAGAAGATCAAGCACAAAATACATGTATCTTCTCTACTGAATTTGCCTTGCGATTAATGGGAGATGTGCAGGAATATTTTATTGAAAATAAAGTCAGAAATTTCTATTCTGTTTCTATTTCTGGTTATCATATTGCTGAGGCTGGTGCAAATCCAATTACACAGCTAGCTTTAACACTAGCGAATGGGTTTACCTATGTGGAGTATTACTTGAGTAGAGGAATGGATATTAACGATTTTGGTCCAAATTTATCCTTCTTTTTCTCCAATGGAATCGATCCTGAATATGCGGTGATCGGTCGTGTAGCACGTAAAATTTGGGCAAAAGCTTTGAAAAATAAATACAAGGCAAATTCACGAGCGCAAATGTTGAAATATCATATTCAAACTTCTGGTCGTTCATTGCACGCGCAAGAGATTGATTTTAATGATATTCGCACAACCTTACAAGCACTTTATGCGATTTATGATAACTGTAATTCATTGCATACCAATGCGTATGATGAAGCAATTACCACACCGACGGAAGAATCAGTTCGTCGTGCCATGGCCATTCAATTAATTATCAATAAGGAACTTGGTTTAACGCAAAATGAAAATCCAATTCAAGGGGCTTTTATTATTGAAGAATTGACGGATTTAGTTGAAGCTGCTGTTTTGGCTGAATTCGATCGTATTACCGAGCGTGGTGGAGTGCTTGGAGCAATGGAAACAATGTACCAGCGCAGTAAGATTCAAGAGGAAAGTTTGTATTATGAAACCTTGAAACACAACGGTGAATTTCCGATCATTGGTGTCAATACTTTCTTGAGTAAAAATGGCTCGCCAACAATCGTTCCTGCTGAAGTTATTCGTGCGACGGATGAAGAGAAAGCGTATCAAATTTCAATGCTCGAACAATTGCAAAAAGGAAATGCTGATTTGACAGGCAAACAATTGAAAGACATTCAACTGGCTGCCATCCAAAATGAGAATATTTTTGAACATTTAATGGAAGCCACTAAAACATGTTCACTTGGTCAATTAACACAAGCCTTGTTCGAAGTAGGAGGGCAGTATCGTAGAAATATGTAAGCCTTTATGTTTTAGATAAAGTCAAAAAAACAGGTCAAATTTGACCTGTTTTTTTGTTTTGTGAAACGTATTACCGCTTATCAATCTCAATTAATTCATGAACGAAATTCCAAACAAAATCTGCACTTTTTTGAGTACACGTGAATTAACGTTTGTCAATTACCACCAAATTTGATTCCCTTTGAATTACTAACGTTTGGATTTCCCTAGCAATTTTTCCCCGCAAGCTTTGAATCAAACAGTCATGAATATAGAATTGTGGGAATCGTTCCTTTTTTGATTGAGCAAACACCCGCTATTTTACTCATTCTGAGAAGAAGTTTTTGGTTATTCCTCTTTCTCATCCAATGTTAAGGGAAAAACGAATGAAGTTTTGTCTACAATGTAAGGAATAGTGTAATCTTTCGTCCATTTAGTTAAACTACTTTTACCGCTTCGGCGTTTAAATTATTTGTATCTTCCCACTGAAAAAAACGCCTTTAAAGAGATATGAGTACGCTAATGAATAGGATTATGGGTAATTTGGCTACCCGAATGATGCTGATTATATATGTCAGTATTATCCTCATCACATCCTTTTTTATCATTTTCTCTTATTATAATGAACTCGAATTACAGGAGCGGAGACAGTACGATAAATTATCCGGTATCGTTTCTTCAATGGCAGTCAATATTGATGGTGACGACCATGTGGCCCTAATGGAGCGTTATGAATCCCGAGCAGATTCTTCTGCCTTACGTTTGGATTCCATTTATCTTAAGGTATCGAATAGAATGGGGCAAATTGTGGCAGCTAATCAATTGAGTCCAATGTACACTCTCGTCTACAGCGAGGAGCTAGATCAATTTTTATATGGCATTCGATCGGATGATTTTATTGATTTTAAAAAACAATATGAACAGGCTCCGAAAGAATTAAAAGAAAAATGGGAAACAGGAGGTGTTTTACCCATGTATATGTCTGAAAATGGCACGTGGCTCTCCGCATTTCATCCCATTAAAAATTCGAGAGGAGAGATTGTAGGTGTAGTGGAGGCAGATATCGATTTTGGCGAATTTCAAACAATCGTGAATGAACGGTATCAAAAAGAGGTTATGATCGCCTTGGCTGTTATTGTTCTGATAGCCTTATTGCTTATTCCGTACGCACGAAAAGTGTTGCAAAATGAGGAAAAGCAACGTATGACTTTAGTGAATCAGAAGTTAATTATCGAGTCTAAGAATCGAGATTTGATGGATTCTATTCGGTATGCACTCAGA
>JALQVX010000279.1 GCA_023263555.1 Crocinitomix sp. | reverse complement strand
CATTCCTCCTATTGAAGTGGTGGTCGTACTGCCCATTCCATTGATATTCATTGTAATCGTAGTTTCTTCCGAAGTAGTTGTAACCCCATTTATTGTTGTTGAACTGGATGTAGTGGTTACTGTCTCTTCATAGCTGGAGTTGATGCCCGCTCCATTTCCGGTTTGGAGTCCAGTTGCATTAATATTAACGTTTATATTAACTGATTCTGTTCCGTTTTGTACTCCACTGTTGATCGTTCCACCGTTTTCTGTAGCATTGATTCCAATCGAAATTCCTCCGCCTTGACCATTAGCTTGACCGCCACCTTGGCCTGTTGATTGACCAGCTCCCTGACCCGTTCCATGCGTGCCATTGGGTTGTATTGTAGAGGTTGTTGAAGTCGTTGTACCATTTGTTGAACCTCCGCCACCGGTGTTGACCTGACCGTTGTTTTGCATGGTCGTACCGCCGTTTGGAGGAAGATCTGTTGGGTGATAGACCACATTAACTTGCTCTGTCGGTGCAACTCCACCTCTAGCAGCTTCAGTATAATATCTCAATTTGTATTTTTTCTTTTTACCTGTAATTTGATAAGTGACCACAGAATCCATCTTTACCCCAATCGTTTTTTCAATGGAGAATGATTTATCTTCAGCAATGACAAGACATTTATACCATTCTTGAGTCAATCCACTGATATAAACATTCGTTTCGGCTTCTGTATTTTGACGAATCCCGTTCAATACAACGAAGAATTTTTTACCGGTATTTGAATAGATGGTCACATCACCTGATCGTTGACCAAAGGCCGAAAATACGCTGAGCAATAAAAGATTAAAAAGTAAAATTTTTGTTTTCATATGATTTTTTTTTAGACTGTCAATTTCAATAAGTGTACCAAAAATACGAATTAATTCGCGCCCAATAAATTAGCTGCATTTTCTTTAGCAGCTTTTGATATTTCGGAGCCGCTCATCATGCCAGCTAGCACTTCAATTCGCGCAGTACGATCGAGTGCTTCTACGAAGGTTTTTGTTTTCAAATCTTCCGTTGTTTTTTGAACATGAAGATGTGTTGATGCTTTTGCAGCCACTTGCGGGAGATGGGTAATAGCAATCACTTGCATCCGTTGTCCCATTTTGCTAAATTCATTTGCCATTTTTGTAGCCACTTCCCCAGAAACACCAGTATCGATTTCGTCAAAAATTAATGTCGGCAGGTTCTTGGTTTCAGAAAGGATGGACAGAATCGTCAGCATTAGTCGAGATAATTCTCCTCCAGAGGCTACTTTTTTCACCGGAGAAAATTGCCCCCCTAAATTGGTCTTGAAAAGAAAATCTACTTCATCAAAACCATTTAAACTCGGTTTGGGCTTCTCCACTAATTGAATCGACAATTCAGCATTTGGCATGGCCAATTCAGCTAATCTTGTTTTTACTTCAATTTCCAATTTTCCTTTTTGAGCCAATCGTTTTTTACGAATTGTTTTTGCTTGTAACTCAACCTCTTTTTTGAGCTGACTGATTTCTTTTTCGAGTTTTTCAATCTTCGTTTCCAGGGAAGAAATTTCATCTAATTGCTCCGTAAGAGATGATTGAAGTCCAATAAGTGCGCTCACTTCTTTCACGTTATGTTTAAAAGATAAGGCGTTGAATTGATCTATTTTCTCCTTAATTTGGAAGACCTCTTCGTCTGAAAAATCATCATCATTATCACGGCGGTCAATTTCTGATTCTATATCGTCCAATTCGATTTTTAAACTCCAAAGTCGAGCGGCTATATCAGCATAAGAAGCATCAAACTTTTTCAGATCGTCAAATGTTTCAATGAGTGTTTTAATACCGATTGATGGTGAAAATGATTCATTCTCAAAAACAGATTTAGCAAAACGGATGGCAGTTTGAATTTTTTCGCCATTTTCTATTCTTGCCGCTTTTTGCTGCAAGTCTTCCAAGTTTAATTTCTGCAAATTGGCCTCTTCTAATTCATTGAGTAAAAACCCGAGATAATCTTTTTCCTTGCGGTTTTCCATTTCTTTCACCTGTAACTCAATTAATTCATTGACTTTTGAGCGGTAAGATTTATAAATGGAACGGTAGGTCTTAACTTCGTCATGAATGCCAGCGAAATGATCCAAAATATCCAATTGAAAATCGGTATTTAAGATGTGTAGGGTTTGGTGCTGGGTGTGAACTGAAACGAGTTGCTCACCCAATTCTTTCAGCACCTGCATTTGAACTGGCGTATCATTGACAAAGGCACGCGATTTACCAGCGTTATTAAACTCACGTCTTAGAATACAGCTCGTATCATAATCCAATTCATGTTCCTCAAAGTAAGATTCAAGTCCTAATGCTGCAATATTAAATTCTGCTTCTAAGATGCATTTTTTCTCTGACTGTTTCAAGATGGCCGTGTCTGCACGTTCACCCAATAAAAGATTTAGCGCCTTGAGTAAGATTGATTTTCCAGCTCCTGTTTCGCCGGTGATCGTTGTAAATCCTTTCGTAAGTGGAAGGTTCATGTTCTCGATCAAAGCATAATTTGAAATTTCAAGACGTTTTAGCATAGGTTAAATCTACTTTTATTCAAAAATAAGGATTATTCCATTATCCATCCACACGCGAAAACATCAAATGTTTAAAATTCAATTAAGCATTCGTATTAATTCAACATATGTGCAAAAAATGTAAAGACGGGATAAAACGCGGTTGACCTAGTTCATGATCTCTTGATAAACAGAAGAGTTGGAAGGGTCTAATTTCTTTAGAATGCTCACTGCTTCATTTTTTTCTTTCATTTCAGCTTGAGAGAAAATGTTCACGAGTTCACTTGATTTACCTGTAAGGAATACTTGAAGATTTAGTGATCCTGGACGAGAGCGTTGAATTTTGTCAAGACTTTGAAGCGCAGATAAAATGACTTGTCTACCTTTAACCATATCGGTATAAAAGATATCTAAACCGTTTCTATGGTAATCATAATAGGCGTCTCTCAGTGGACTGAAAACCGGTTGTAATACATTGTCCACCATCCAAAATCGATTTCTTTTTTTAGAGGCAGATGCAGACCATCCTTCATCCCCCGAGTTTTTTGCATTGTTTGCAATTTGCTGTGCTGCGTTAAAATATTGATCGCCACCTTTTAAAGAGAAGCTGTCATAATCATACCCTAAAATCATGTATGCGTAAAATGAAAGTAGCGCAGATAGATTATCGCGGTACTGATAATTACTCATGGGTAGGATGGCAGAATTACGAAGGAAATTCACAGTGAAATCAGAATCGATATGGTTGAAAACGGTTGTGTTATAACTTGTATTGTAGACAGGTCGCGAAGATTGAATCTGAATCTTACCTTTAAAAGTTGTGTTCGTTGGTAAATCAGTTACTGTGATTTGTAGATTACAATTAATACGTTCTTCAATCTCAAAATTATCGTTCGTCCACTTGGTTGTGTTCATGTAATCGTAAATCGAATTTTGAAGCTCTGTAAATGTTTCCTTTTCCACAGGTCCTAAAGAAAGGGCGGGGGCAGGAATGATTGTAACTTGACAATTGAGTTCCTGACCGAATCCAACAAGTGATTGTAGGGTGAAGAGAAGTAGTACTAATTTTATTTTCATTGAATTTCTTGTTCTAAAACGTCTAAAATATCCTCCATAATAGAGGTCTTTTCTTTTAACTCAAAATTAGTGATTTTATTGTTATGTTGAATGAAGGTAACTTTATTGGTGTCATAGCCAAATCCTGCTCCTTTGTCGCGTAAAGAATTTAAGACAAGGAGGTCTAAATTTTTTCGTTCAAATTTGCCTTGCGCATTTTTGATTTCATTTTGCGTTTCAAGGGCAAATCCTATTAAAAATTGTACGGATGTTTTTGTTTGCCCCGCCCACGCTAAAATATCCGGATTTTTAACCAGTTCAATGGTCAAGTCATCCGATTTCTTCTTAATTTTTTCAGTTGCAGGATGAGCAGGACGATAATCGGCTACCGCAGCGCTGAAAATACCCACTTTCGCGGTTGGCCAATGTTTTTCAACTGCAGCCTTCATTTCGAGTGCCGATTGTACGCGAATAACCTGTATTCGCGGATCGTTCACGCGCTGATGGGTCGGTCCTGTTACTAGAATTACATGTGCTCCACGCGCTGCGCAAGCATCTGCTAATAAAACACCTGTCTTACCGCTTGAATGATTGCCAATAAAACGAACTGGATCAATCGCTTCATAGGTTGGTCCTCCAGTAATGAGGATGGTTTTGTTTTTTAGGTTCGATTTAATTTCAAAGAAATCGTTCACCAATTCAGCGATCACTTCCGGTTCTTCCATGCGGCCTTTGCCATCCAATCCACTTGCCAATTCACCACTTGTTGGCTCTATAATGCGTACTCCTTTTTCTGAAAGTTGTGCCAAATTTTCCTGTGTGCTAAAATGTGCAAACATATCTAGATCCATTGCCGGAGCAATCCAAACAGGGCATCTAGCACTCAAATAGGTTGCGATTAGGAGGTTGTCACAATTGCCGCTTACGAGTTTCGAAGTCGAATTAGCAGAGCAAGGGGCAATGACAAAAAGATCAGCCCATAGACCTAATTCGACGTGATTTTCCCATTCACCTTCTTTGTTTTTTACAAAATCAATGGCTACCGGATTTTTGGATAAAGTAGCAAGGGTGAGGGGGGCTATAAAATCACAAGAGGCCGAAGTCATAATTACTTTGACTTCAGCCTCTAATTTTATTAATGATCGTATTAAATATGCGGATTTATAAGCCGCGATACTTCCGGTAACACCTATTAAGATTTTTTTTCCGGAAAGCATGTCATTTAGTTTGTCTCTTCAGCAGCGTCTCTTACGTATACTTTACCACTGATATATTCTTGAATTGCAATAGCAACTGGCTTAGGAAGACTTTCGTAGAATTTAGAGATTTCAATTTGTTCTCTGTTTTCAAAGATTTCTTCTAAATTGTCCGTAGTTGAAGCAAATTCAGCTAATTTTCCAGTTAATTCTTCACGCATTTCAGCGCTGATTTGATTGGATCTTTTTGCGATTGCATTTAACGACTCGTAAATATTACCTGAATGATCAGAAATAGACTCAAGATCTCTCGTAATAGTCGTACGCTCAGCGTTTGTGTTTTTATAATTAATGCTCATATCCTCTTGTTTTCCTTATAATTATCACTTTATTTCAGCAATTGCTTTCTCGGTTTGTTTGCGAACTCCTTCAAGTTCAGCCAACTTACCCGATTCGGGAAATGCGGCTACAAATGTACGATAACTTTTTAGAGTATTGTTTAACCGTTCTAATTTTTTCTCTTCGATACTATTAATCGCTAATTTGAAATTGCTCATTACAACTAAATAGAGGATCTCTTCTTTATAAGTAGACTCCGGATATTTTTGCAAGGTTTGCTCTAGTGCAACAACCGCAGCTTGATAATTTTCCGTTTGGTAATAGAGTTTTGCGTACTCGAATTGTTTGATCTCTAGTTTTGCACGCAGGTTGTCCATTAATAAGTTGCAAGTGTCAATCCGGTTG
>JALQVX010000243.1 GCA_023263555.1 Crocinitomix sp. | reverse complement strand
AACAAGGTCGATTGACATTTACAACGGATCTGAAGGCAGCAGTTGATGTTTCTGACATCATTTTCCTTGCCCTTCCTACTCCTCCGGGAGAAGACGGCTCTGCGGATTTGAGTTATATTTTAGGTGTTGCCTCTGAACTTGGTCAAATCATTACAGACTATAAAGTCATTGTGGACAAATCAACCGTTCCGGTAGGAACAGCTGCGAAAGTTCACGCTGCAATTGCTGTAAATGCAAAAGTCGATTTTGACGTTGTATCAAACCCTGAATTCCTCCGAGAAGGATTTGCGGTTGACGATTTTTTAAAACCGGATCGCGTGGTAATCGGTACACAATCTGAGCGTGCGAAAACCATGATGAAAGAATTGTACAAACCATTTGTTCGTCAAGGAAATCCCATTCTATTCATGGATGAAAAATCGGCCGAATTGACCAAATACGCTGCGAATTCATTTTTAGCAACGAAGATCACCTTCATGAATGAGATCGCTAATTTTTGCGAACACGTGGGTGCAGATGTTGATTCGGTTCGCATAGGAATAGGATCTGACTCACGCATTGGCAAGCGCTTTTTATTTCCCGGAATTGGGTACGGTGGAAGTTGTTTTCCCAAAGACGTTCAAGCACTTGTGAAATCTGGTAAAGAAGTTAACTATAAATTTGAAATTATTGACGCTGTTTTGCGTGTAAACAATGTTCAAAAGTTGCGTCTCATTGAAAAATTAAAAAATCATTTTGGTGATTTAGCAGGAAAGAGTTTTGCGTTGTGGGGACTTGCTTTTAAGCCAGATACAGACGACATTAGAGAAGCACCCGCCTTGTATATTATTGATGCTTTATTGGAAGCTGGAGCGAAAATTACGGCTTTTGACCCTGAAGCAATGGAAAATGTAAAGGCCATTTACGGCGAAAAAATAACCTTTGTGGACAATCAATACGAAGCGATTACGGACAAAGACGCTCTACTAATTGCAACTGAATGGGGTGCGTTTAGAAATCCTGATTTCGATAAAATCAAGTCAGATTTAAAATCACCGAAAATTTTTGATGGTCGTAATTTATTCGATCTAGAGGAAATGGTTGGCAAAGGCATTTATTATGAAAGTATCGGTAGAGAAACTGTAATCGGATAAGTATGAGCGTTCAAAAAAGAATATTAATTACGGGAGCCGCTGGTTTTTTAGGCTCACATCTTTGTGACCGATTTATAAAAGACGGCTATCACGTAATCGCAATGGACAACCTTATCACAGGTCGTCTTAAAAACATTGAACATCTTTTTCCGTTGGAGAATTTTGAGTTTTATCACCACGACGTGAGTAAATTTATTCATGTTCCAGGTGAATTGGATTATATCCTCCATTTTGCTTCGCCTGCAAGTCCTATTGATTATTTAAAAATTCCAATTCAAACCTTAAAAGTGGGATCTCTTGGAATTCACAACTGTTTAGGATTAGCAAAAGCAAAAAACGCACGCTTGATGATTGCCAGTACTTCAGAAGTATATGGAGATCCACAAGTGCATCCTCAAACGGAAGAGTATTGGGGACATGTAAATCCTATCGGACCTAGAGGCGTATATGATGAAGCCAAACGTTTTCAAGAAGCGATCACTATGGCTTATCATACCTTTCATCATGTGGAAACACGTATCGTGCGCATTTTTAACACCTACGGTCCGCGCATGCGCTTGAATGATGGCCGTGTTCTTCCCGCTTTTATCGGACAAGCGTTAAGAGGTGAGGATTTGACCGTTTTCGGAGATGGTTCACAAACACGATCATTCTGCTATGTGGATGATTTAGTAGAAGGAATTGTGCGACTCTTGCATTCAGATTATTCGCAACCGGTAAACATTGGTAATCCTAATGAAATCTCCATTCGTGATTTCGCCGAAGAAATCATACAACTGACCGGAACGTCACAAAAAGTAATTTATAAAAATTTACCTTTGGATGATCCGAAGCAAAGACAACCAGATAT
>JALQVX010000174.1 GCA_023263555.1 Crocinitomix sp. | reverse complement strand
CGGGGTTGCAACTACCGGAATGCCGACGACTCCGGATGCTTTTTTGGAAACTTCGCCAAATGGGTTTGACTTTTATATGATTGTTTTAGAAAGAGATGCAGAAAGTCTGTTATACGGTACTTATATGGGAGGTTCATCTTCACGTGAACATGTAGATGGCGGAACGTCACGATTCGATAATTACGGTGTTGTTTATCAATCAGTGTGCGGTGGTTGTGGTGGAAATAGCGATTTCCCTGCTAGTCCAGGGGCATGGTCTGCCGATAATTTAAGTAGTAATTGTAATAATGTGTTGTATAAATTCGATTTTGAAATTGTACCAGTCGCCAGTTTTGAAGTGGCTTTGCTTGAAGGCTGCGCTCCACTTACATTGACCTTTGAAAATGAAAGTAATGATACCATTAATTTTGCATGGGATTTTGGACCTGGAACCGATATTATTTCTGGAGGTGCCAGTCCCGTTGTACTTTTTACCGAACCGGGAACGTATGAAGTCGTCTTAACCATTACTGATACGATTTGTGGCTTAACGGATACGGCTAAAAAAATTATCACAGTGTATGAAGAATTGAGACTTGATGTACCAAATGATACGGTTGTGTGTGGTGATTTTACAACGGATTTGGTTGCAAATTCATACGGTTCAGCAACTTCCTTTCTATGGTCGGAAGACCCGGGTTTTGGAACAACGTTGAATGATGGACCAATGGATTCGGTGATTACAATAGCGCCAATCACCACGACGACGTATTATATAAAGGCGTCAAATGGATGGGAATTATGTGATTTGATCGATTCGGTGACGGTAACTTTTGTAGACGGTGCAATTGCTGTATCGGGTGACACAACCATCTGTCTAAGTGATACCGTTAATTTGTTTGCATTGAATTTATTTCCAGAATATGATATCGCATTTGATTGGGCTCCCAATGCTTATTTAGTTTATGAATCGGGCGGAATTGCGGCGGGTGTTCCGCCTTCTTCCATGTATTATTATTTGACCGCAACGACAGATTTAGGATGCTCTTTTTATGATTCCGTTTGGGTTGAGGTAAAGGTGCTAGATCCAGCCTCTGTGTATGCAACTGCAACACCTGACTTGGTTGCTGAAGGAGGAATCTCACTATTGGAAGCGTTTCCAACAGGTTATAGTTATTCGTGGTCGCCACCAGAAGATGTGTATAGTCCCACCTCAAGAACGACAGAGACACAAGTTTATACAGAAAAAACATATACAGTTGAAGTGACTGACGGGGTCTGTGCTCAAACAACTACTGTGGTCGTAAAGACCTACGAATTTGTGTGTGGAGATGTCTATATTTTTGTGCCAAATGCCTTTTCACCAAATGGTGATGGGGAGAATGATAAACTCTATGTGAGAGGACAAAATTTGGAAGAAATATCCTTTAAGCTATTCAACCGCTGGGGTGAATTAGTTTTTGAAACGAGTGACCAAGCTACGGGGTGGGATGGCACATTTAAAGGGAAGATAGTTGATCCTGATGTTTATGTCTATCATCTTCAAGTGATCTGTTTTGATGGACAGGAAAATTTAATCAAAGGCAATGTTACAGTGCTGCGTTAAGTGAATTTAAAGTTCGTCATAGCTCTTTTATTGCTCTCATTCGTGGGGAGGGGACAGGATATTCATTTTTCGCAATTTAACATGAATCCGGTCTATCTAAACCCTGCACTAACAGGTAATTTTGATGGTGATTGGCGCTTTACGGGAAACCAACGCAGTCAATGGCGAGCGGTTTCGCGACCGTTTAACACCATTGCTTTGTCCGCTGAAAATCGCGAGGGATTTCTTTTACCTGGTTTATATCATGCCGTAAATTTATTCAGTGACGCAGCAGGTGATGGGAATTACCGAACAATTGAAATGAACCTCTCTACAAGTTATCAACGCTATTTAGATCGTGACTCAATTCATTCAATTACGCCAGGCTTGCAAATTGGATTTAATCATAAACGAGTAGACTTTTCTCAGTTTACATTTGACAATCAATTTAACGGTTATTATTATGATCCTGGTTTGCCTACAAATGAAATCTTGCAAACGACAAGCCGAACGGGACTGAATTTTTCTATTGGTGCCATTTATACTTATCAACTCGAAGCGAGAAAACAAATCACTACCGGTATCGGTTGGTTCAATCTTCCGCAAGCCAAACAGAGTTTTTATGGAGATGATTTGATCAAAAGAGATAAGCGCGTTGCTATTCACGCCAATGCTATCTATGAATTGAATTATGAATGGGATCTTCAGCCGGGCATTTTGATGCAATTTCAAGGCAAGTATAAAGAATTAGTGATTGGCTCAAATGCAAGGTATATCTACAAGGATAAAAAAGGTGAATTTATTGCGCCCTATGCAGGATTATGGTTCCGTAATAAGGATGCTGTTTATTTAACGCTAGGCGCTTATTATAATGAGTGGATTGTTGGAATTAGCTATGATGTCAACGTGTCTCAATTGGCTCCAGCAAGTAATGTGCGTGGAGGACTTGAATTTTCCGTGCAGTATATTTTGCACCGATTTAAACCAAAAGATATTCAACACAGAATCTGTCCTGATTACTTGTAAAAAAGAGATGAATAAACATTTAATTCTATATTCCTGTAAGCGGTTAATCCTTTTTATAGTGTGCTCTACAAGCCTTAATGGTTTTGGACAATCCTATACGCAAATGGTCGAATTTGCCGATCAAAAAATGGGAGAAGGGGATTACTATTATGCGATCTCCTACTATCAAAAAGCCATGGAATTAGATTCGAATTCGGTGGAAATTTTATGGAAAATGGCAGAGGCCCAACGCAAATACAAAGCCTATGTTAAGGCCGAATATTATTATGCAAAGGTCTACGCAAAAGAGAATGGTCTCATCTACCCCCAAAGTGTCTTTTGGTTGGCTACCATGCAGCAATATAACGGAAAATACGAGGCTTCATTAGAGAATTGGAAACTGACAAAAAAAGTCTTTAAAAAAGAAAAGAAAAGTTACGAATATAAAAAAGCGCAGCAAAGTATGGTGAGTTGTTTATGGGCCATTAAAAATGTGAATGATACCACCGATTTTATCGTTAAACCCTTGCCTGAACCAGTCAATTCAAAAGATGCTGAATTAGCTCCTGTTATCGTAAATAATCAGTTGTGGTTTACCTCCTTAAAGGCCGATTCAATTACCATCTCTGAAGAAATTATTTCTAAAGAATATTCATTGCAAATTTATACCGCAGATCAACAGGATAGTATTTTTAGTCATGTCGCACCTCTTAAAGGGGCAAAAGAAAAGGGATTCAATGGAGCGAATGGTTCTGTCAGTCCGGATGGTGAACGGTTTTATTTTTCCCGTTGCAATGCCTCTTTTGAATGTAAGATATATGTGGGGAAAATTAAGAACGGTGGATTGACAGAGGTCGATAGTTTAGGTGAAATTGTGAATGAGGCGGGCGCCATTACAACAATGCCTCATTGCACAAAAATTGACGGTAAAGAATATCTATTTTTTGTCTCTAATCGCGAAAAAACGGTTGGTGGACTGGATATTTGGTATTGTACGGTTACAAATGGGAATCAATATGCTAGAGCCCGCAATGTGGGACGTGGAGTAAATTCGATTGATGATGAAATCTCTCCTTTTTACGACACGATTAACAATCGTCTTTATTTTAGTTCGTCTTGGTTTGAAGGTTTTGGTGGACACGACATCTTTTATTGTGAAAATAATGAGATGCAATTTTTGGATGCAAAAAACCTAGGCTTACCCATTAATTCAGCGCAAAACGACACCTATTTTATCATTGACCAAAAACAAGGTGATTTCTATTTCTCAAGTAACCGATATGGTGTTGACTATGCAAAACATGCAACATGTTGTAATGATATTTTCAGCGTTCACTTGCCAATCGTTCCTCCCCCAACTCGCTTTGAGTCGTTAACGGATCTGAATAAAAAGCTGCCCGTTACCTTGTATTTTCATAATGATGAGCCAAATCCAAAAACAAGAGATACAACAACGAACCTCACGTATATGGAATCTTACGAGGCTTATCTCGCTTTAGAGGATAAGTATAAAAAAGAATATTCGGCCGGATTGTCTGGTGATAAATCAGAAGAGGCAAAAGAAGATATTGATGATTTTTTTACACAATACGTGGAGCAAGGTATTGTGGATTTAGAAGAATTTATTCGCTTGCTTAAAATCGAGCTGGATAAAGGGTATGCCATTGAGGTTACCGTAAAAGGCTTTGCAAGTCCTTTAGCGCAAACAGATTATAATGTGAACCTAACCAAACGGCGAATCGCCAGTTTAATTAATTATTTATACCTCTTTGATAACGGAGCTTTTGTTCCTTATCTAGATCAGACAGCAGAAAACGGCGGGGCATTAACCTTTGTTCAAATTCCATTCGGCGAATATACGGCTGACGGACTCATCAGTGATAATTTTAACGATCAAAAAAACTCTGTCTACAGTCGAAAGGCCGCGCTAGAGCGAAAGATAGAAATTCAGTCGGTGAGTTTTGCGAAGCAAGATACTTCGTATGCGGAATTGAAATTTGATTCTCAAATTTTCGACTTTGGAGAGGCTACAAAAGGAAGTCAACTCACGCATACATTTACGTTCACAAATACAGGCGAGCAAACATTGATCATTGATCGGTTGGAAGTGGATTGTGCGTGTTTGACCTATACAATTGATAAAAGTGAAGTTCTTCCTGGTGAAGTAGCAACCATCACCTTAACTTTGGACACGTCAAATCTAAGCGGACTATCGGTGCGCAAAGTAGTGATCTTCGCGAATATCGAAAATCAACAAAAAGAAGTGACTGTTATGACGGAGGTCAAGTAAAAAGGATGAGCTAAAAATCTTTTGTTCCCTCTATCACGACAGACTCATTCGTGTCCATAATCACGGTTAATATTTTATATCCATCACCACGATCGATTAAGATGAGTCGCTCATGCATTAAATCAAATCCTTCTGTTTCAAAAGTATAGGATAATTTGACGGTGGTGACCCCATTCGTTGTCTTGAAATTGTAGTTGGAGGTGATGATGCGATTGTTTTGCTTCCCCCAACTTCGCACAACTTCAAAAAAATTGCCCCATTTCTTCAGGAGATGATGTTAATCCGTCCGTTAGATTTTCAATGATGTAATTATAATCTTCGCTGACTAATCGCGTGTGGAATTCGTCAGCAATTTTTTCCACTTCATCATTCGAGTAGCTTACCATTAAAGGTAAGATTAATAATAAAATTCGCCAATTTTTCATAGTTAAATGGTTGTGTTTAATCATCAATATACTGAATAATGGTTTAGAATGAAAATTAAAATAATATTTCGCATCTTCCTTTAAATTGAATACCTTCATCCTTATTAAATGAACCTTTCATTCAAACAAGTGTACTTAACTTCGAATGAACATTCGTAAGACTGTGATAAAACAATTTAAAATAGGGATTATAATTGGACTTTTCTTGGGGATAACTCAAGGTTTTGGTCAGGTTGCGAGTCTGTCGCCTAAAGATTTGTATGGCTCCTATTTGGAGAAAAAAACGGCTTCCATTCAGTCTTCAACAAAAGTAATTGCAAAAAACAATCAAGCTGAGTTAGACCGGTTGGCAGGACTCTTAGAGGTCAATGCTGGAGCTTCGTTTGAATATCACTTGGTGAAATATATCAATGGAAATTATGACCTCAGTTTAAGCAATCATTTATTCGAAGCGGCCAAATTGAAACCAGATGACGCGCGTCTGAATCGCGAATTGTTTGGTTATTATGCACTAACTGGAAATGCAGCAAAGCTGAAGGAATTGGGGGCAACAATTAAGGGTCAATTTTCATCTAATACAATTACCTATTATCAGCAGCTTTTCCTCAATAAAAAAAGTGGATTCTTCGTCTTTAGCAGTGACGAAGATGCTTATCCTGCCTTAATCCTCCAAAGTCAAGGTCGCATTTCTTCTGAGATTGAGATCGTCAACATGGATTTTTTACAGAATGACACCTATCGAAAAAAAATTCAAGATAAGATCGGGGGAATGAATATGAAGTTTTTAGGGAACGAAAGCTCCTTTATTTCTGCCTTAATTAATTCGAGATCTTCCCATGTGTCTATCTCTACCACTGTTAGCCAGTCCTACCTTGCCAATTCTAGCAGTCAACTTTATATCACTGGATTAACGTATGAAGGGGGAACATTGAATCAAGAGCAAGAGCTAGAATCGTTTTGGAAGACGAGTCAATCTTTTTTAAAAGGTGTTTTACTCGTTTCTTCAGGAGATAAAGCCTTATACAGTAATTTTTTACCACCTCTTCTGACCTTATATAAAATAAAAGTTGGCAATGGATTTGAAGACGGAATACTGAAAGCAGGAATACTACTTTTGGCTAAAAAAGTAGAAAAAGAAAGTGCAGTTTCAACGATAATTAAAGCATACGAACAGCAAGAATGAGGCTTTTTAAAAAAGACTATGCCACATACGAGGATGAAGATCTAATGCGCTTTTTTATAAAGGGTGATCGGAAGGCTTTTGAGCAAATTTATGATCGCTATGAAAATTTTATGATCAACTTCTTTTACCGTAAACTATGGAGCGATCGGGAGAAAGCAGAAGATTTCACGCATGATCTTTTCACCAAAATAATTGACAAACCAACGGCGTATGATCCAAGTCGATCTTTTAAAACGTGGTTGTTTTCGGTGGCAAATAATATGTGTAAGAACGAATATAAAAAGCAAGAAGTTCGAAAGCCAACACGTTATGAAATTCCGGAAGATGGGCTTGTGAAAGACCAACAAGACCAACCTGATCGTGAGGTGGATAAACATAATTTTAAGGAACAATTAGAGAAGGAATTGGCAAAGCTAAATGAAATACACAGAGACGTCTTTATGTTGCGTCATTTTGAAGGATTATCCCTCAGTGAGATAGCCGAAACGTTGGGAATCAACGAAGGTACGGTTAAATCACGCTTACATTTGGCAACAAAAACCTTAGCGTCAAATTTAGCCGTATTTAGAGAAACTATGGTTTAAGGATCCTCTTAGAAGAATAAAAAGTTAAGAACATGACAAAAGAAGTGGAAGATATCATCAAGAATAGAGCCTTTAATGAGCTTACTGTGGATGAGCGTCAACGGGTTGGAGAATTGGCGCAAAATGAAGAGGAGTATGCAGAGATGCAGTGGTTTCTTTTAACTGCGACACGTACTTTTGAGTCATCAAAAGTGACGGCCTCACCGAAAATGAAGAGTCGTGTCATGGAACATTTATCAAGTGTCAGTGATAAAAAAGGGTTTTGGTTGAATTCTGTCGGTGTATTTATGTTGCCGAAAGGTGAGCCGCTTTACAAAAAACCACTTGTTCAGTTGGGACTTGCTGCGGCATTAGTTGTGGGGTTTTTAGCCTATTATAACCAAACACTACCAGAAAACAACCTCGCTCTTAATGAGACTGTGCAAGAGGAAACTTTCCCGAATGTACCTGAAGAAACAGCCGAACCTTTTGTCGGTTCTACCCTTCAAAATAGAAGTGAAGAGGTCCAACAGCAAGAAATGGAAATGGATGGGGATCTACGGGAAAACCCCCAAATAATGAATCTAAATGATGAGGTGGCTATTGGACAATATAAAGATGCAGTAATGGCAGAGCCAAGTATGACTGTTGATGAAGATATTGAGGTTTCACCCGTTCCTGAGAATAAGGCATTTGCCGCTGATATAGCTACAGAAATAGAAGAAGAGCGCTCAAAAGCTACGAGCAATAAACGCAATGACATAGTCGTGGATGCAATGCTTAAAGAGGACAATACGAACCTCGAAAAACGAATGGAAATGTCTGATGCAGAAGAGGTGGTTGCCAGTGAGACTTTTGTTTCATCTCCTGGAGCTACGTCAGAAAGTTTATTTGCGACGGGCTCAAACTTTAGCGCATCTGCCCAAGATCAAATTATTCCAAAATCATTGCATATTGACCGAACAAAGGAACTCAATCAACTGTTTTTTATAGTAAAGTAAGGCATGGCAAAGTTTTTTTTGATTTTTTTAATCTTATCTGGTTTTATTTCTTGTGGCGAGCAGACCGAAGCGGTGGAAGAGGTTGAGCTTCCAATGGCCCTTCCGGAAGAAGTCGTGGAGCAAAATGAAATTCCGAAAGAGACAATCACGGTGGACGACGTTACGGTCCCGATTTATGATTTCGAGAATTTTAAACCCTTCTTAGATCGTCAAGACGATAAGATACATGTCATTAATTTTTGGGCAACCTGGTGCAAACCTTGTGTGGCAGAACTGCCCGCTTTTGAAGAATTAGGTGAAAAGTACCCTGATGTGGAAGTAACGTTGGTGAGCTTAGATTTTTTGAAAGCAATTGAATCGAGTTTGATTCCATTCATAATTAAAAATAATTTACAAGCTGAAGTGATCGTTTTAAATGAGCCGGATGCCAATGCATGGATACCTCAAATCGACGAAAATTGGTCAGGTGCCATTCCCGCAACAATCATTTACAAAAATGGGAAGAGTCAATTTTATGAGCAATCCTTCAGCTATGAAGAACTTGAGAATGAAGTAAAACGAATGGATAATTGAATAGATAAAAAAAGCATATGAAAAAGATGAATTATTTCCTAATGGCTTTCACGTTTTTGGTAATGGGATGTGGTAATGCAGAAACGGCAGAAACTGAAAATGAAATTGTGGCGGAAGATACCGTACAACAAGTGATTGTAGAAGAAGAAATGGTGGAGGGTTATGCTGTCGGTGATTATACCACAGATTTTAGTTTGAAAAACATTGACGACCAAATGGTGTCCTTGGCAGATTATACTGATGCCAAAGGGTTTATCGTAACTTTTACTTGTAATCATTGTCCTTATGCGGTTGCCTATGAGGATCGAATTATCGCCTTGGACAAGAAGTATAAAGATTTCGGTTATCCTGTTATTGCGATTAATCCGAATAATCCAGAATTGGTAGAGGAGGATAGTTTTGAGAACATGAAGATCAGAGCGAAAGAAAAAGGTTTCACATTCCCTTACTTAATGGATGCCGATCAAACGATTTTTCCGCAATATGGTGCAACAAAGACACCGCATATTTATGTACTTGAAAAAACACCAGAAGGTAATCAAGTGGCCTATATTGGTGCAATCGACAATAATTATGAAGATGAGTCAGCTGTTACCGAGCGCTATGTTGAAGATGCGGTAGACGCTTTATTGAAGGGGGAAAAACCGCCAATCGCATTTACGAAAGCAATTGGCTGTTCTATCAAGCATTAACAAATTAGGCGAAAACAAGACACAGAGCGACAAGAGAAATTTTGTCGCTCTTTTTTGTTTAAATCTGAACATCTTTTTTTGTTAAGATTTAGCTAATTTTTGCGCGCAGATTCTAAAACAACATACATTTGATCCATGCAAAATTCCGCTTGGAAAATAAGCACATGGCTCTGGCTCTCGGTGTATATTGTGTTGACAAGTGTCGGCGGAAATAACGCTTTTACATCTGGACATGCTGTTAAGTTTGAGAAGCAAAATGAAGCGCATTTTACCACTACATTAAATCCGACTAATCAATCCATACAGCCGGCTTCGGCAGACCTTCTTGTTGGTCAGTTGAATGCCGAGCAACTTAAAGATAAAGGGTTTTTTAATGCGCTCATTGGATTGTCAATATCGCAAGCAATACCTTTTAAATCCGTTCATCTTTTAATCGATTTTCAGGCAATCGAATGTGCTTTCGCAGGCTTGGATCACGTCTTTCCATTTCATTATTTTTGGTGAAAATTTACTGTTATTAAACCCAAATTCACAGGAATAAATTTTCAATAAAATCAAGGGAAAAAATCATCCCAACTAAAAAATAATAAAATGAGTACATTAATCGTATCAGCCATTCTAATGGCTGTCATCATCATACCATTTCTGCTTATGCGCAGCGGAATTAAAAAACACGAAAAAGAATTGTATGCTGAATTAGCTGATTTGGCACAAAAGAATAGCACTGAGATCGGTCAATATGAAGTCTTAAAGGATATCGCAGTTGCAACGGATAAATCGCTGGAGAAATTGTTCTTCATTCACAAAAACGAAAATCTCGCAACAACGCAAACAATTGATCTAGGTATCTTCACCACATGTCAATTGGAAAAGGCAGTAAAGGTCATTCGCATGGAGACAGGGGACCGCACAATCATTGAAAAAATAAGTCTGCTTTTTAAATCGGCGGATCGCAAAAATCAACCAATTACACTGGAATTGTTTAATACGGATTATGATAGTTTAACGCTCGCAGGAGAACTGCAATTAGCGGAAAAATGGGCTGCCTTGATAAATGATCGAGTAAAGGCCTAAATAAATGGATGGCTTAAAGGGCTTTCTACTTAACGGTGGAAAGTCTTTTTTCATTTTACAAAGCAAGGCCTCCTTCGTTCCAACTAAAATAGTTTTATTTTGAATACGATAAAATCAAGAAGTGCCTGTCATTTCTGTGTTCAATCCCGATTCATTTTAACGAATCGGTAAACGGATTTTTCTTATCTTTATCATTCACGTTTTATCAGAAGAACCAAAACATATGCAAGACAAAATCAAATGTCCAAATTGCGGACACCAATTCGACGTAGAGGAAGCTTTAGCAGGTAAGTTAGAAGCACATTTTAAAGCTGAATACGAAAAAAAAGTAGCGGAGCAAGCCACAAAATTTAATGCACAAAAAATAGAATTGGACAAGGCGCGCGCTGATTTTGAATTGAAAAAAGAACGTGAAAATGAGCTTTTCAAAAAGAAATTGGATGAGAGTTTGGAAAATGAAAAGAAAAAGATTGAGAAGCAAACCCTAGAGAATTTCGAACAGCAATTAAAGGCACTTCAAGAAGATAACGAGAAAAAGAACAGTGAAAACAGAAAGTTGCGCGAGCAAGAACTTAATCTTCTTAAACGTGAAAATAAACTGAAAGAACAAGCCGAGGAAATGAGCATCATCATGGAGAAGAAGATGCTGGAGCGCCAAGGTGAAATTGAAAATAAGGCGCGCTTAAAAGAGCGTGAGAATTTTGAATTGGAAAAATTAAAATTACTCAAGCAAATTGATGATAATAAGAAATTAGCGGAGGAAATGAAGCGCAAGGCAGAGCAAGGATCTATGCAATTGCAAGGCGAAATTCAAGAATTGGCATTGGAAGAATTATTGCGAACCACGTATCCATTTGATGAAATTAAGGAAGTGCCAAAAGGTGTGCGTGGAGCTGATTCAATTCAGACTGTTATTAACCAACGTCAACAAGTTTGTGGTACAATTGTCTATGAAAGTAAACGAACCAAAAATTTTGCGGGTGATTGGATTGAAAAATTAAAGCAAGATCAAGTGCAATGTAAAGCCGATATTGCTGTTATCGTAACAGAAACGTATCCAAGCGATATGGATCGTTTTGGCGAAAAGGACGGCGTTTGGATTTGTGGGTTTCATGAAGTTAAAAGTTTGTCTTTCGTCCTGCGCGAAATGTTAATGCGAACGCATTCAGTTAAGTCGGCGGAGGAAAATAAAGGGGATAAAATGGAATTATTATATTCTTACCTCACGAGCAATGAATTTGTGCAAAATATAACCCGAATAGTCGAAAATTACGACGGTATGATTCAGCAATTGAATTCGGAAAAGAAAGCCATGCACAAAATTTGGGCACAACGGGAAAAGCAAATTTGGGTGGTGCAAGAAAATGTATCGGCGCTTTTCGGCTCGATAAAAGGTATCGCAGGAACGGCTTTGGCAACTGCTGCAGTATTGGAATTACCGGATACCGAAATTGATGAGTAAACGACGTTTTAGCTATGAGAACGAGCATTTTTGAGCATAAATTTTTTGCCGATTTAATTTATTATTTGATGAAACCGTTAGAATTCTTATTTTGGGTAATTTTATATTCAACCGAGCGCAATCCTGAAAATAGAATAGCGCAGCAATATTTATCTGTTGAAGATCGAAATAACTTAAGTCTTAAATTGAATAAGACTGTTTAAGAAGAGTAACTATGCCAATTGGAC
>JALQVX010000133.1 GCA_023263555.1 Crocinitomix sp. | reverse complement strand
GAATCTCAGCGAAGATCTCTGTGACAGTGCCGATATGGTTGCCGAAGCCTATGCCTCGGGCGTGCCCATGGGTAGCGATCTGTTGCCTGCCACCGCAGATGCCAGTGCGCCAGCTCTGCTCGCTTACGCAGCCAAAGATCCGGATGGCCAGCCGCTGCAAGCACTGCATCTGATTAAAGGTTGGGTTGATGGCGAAGGCCAGATGCACAATGAGGTTATTACAGTCGCTGAAGATAAAGGAGAGGTTATTATGCCCGGTAAACTATTGGATCAGGACCTGTTGGATGCAGAACGTGAGCGCTATACAAAGTATTGTCGAAACGAAGTGGCCATGCTTGGTTTTAATCGAAATTATATCGGGTTCTTGGTGGATACAACTGTTGGCGATATGCAAGCAGATATTACACTTTATGTCAAACCTAAAATAATAAAAGATCCAAAAGACACAACGGGTAAAACATTAATTGAACAACCACATCTTGTCTATCGTATTAGGGACGTGACATTTAAATTGCACAATCCCGATACAGCTTCTTTTAATGATTACGAAGCCTACTTAACGAGATGCCGTTTATTGGGGTTGGAGGTTGATCCATATCGCGGAGAATTCCCACTGTTAGACACTATTCGCATTCATGGAAAAGGAACATTTATCTACAATGAAATACCCTTCCTCGATCCTAATTTATTGGATAAGCAAAACTTTCTCGAGATTGATACGGAAATGGATATTATCAATCCGGAAAAGAAGTTTTATAAAGAGTATTATGTAGAGCGTAGTTACAGAACCATGAGTAATTTGGGTGTTTTTTCCAATATTACACCTATTGTTGAGGTTGATCCGAAAGATCCCCTTGGACGTTGGGTTGTTGTGACCTATGATTTAACACCGACGGAGCGGCAGTCCTTCTTGTTTGAACCAAGTGTTAACAATACCAACGGTATTTTGGGTATTGAAGGGGCTATAGCCTATACCAATCATAATGTTAAAAGAGGAGCGCAAGAATTTAAAGCGAGTTTCATTGGGGGAATGGAGTCCCAACCGCTGATCATTGGAACCGACGCAGGTGGAAATACCAAGCGTACTTTTGAGATTAATACGTTTGAAATTGGTCCTCAATTTTCTTTAAGTTTACCGCGGCTCGTTGGTATTCCAAAAAAGAAAGAGGAGGGTTTTTCTAAGCGGGCGTACCCAAAATCAATCGTTGATTTCAATATCAATTATCAAAAGAGAACGGAGTTCAGCCGTTTTTTAGTAGAAGGCGGTTTTTTATGGTCATTGCATATACCAAAGACTCAAATTTTAACTATAAAATGGCTCGAATTTAAATATGTGGCTTTACAGAAAGAAGACTTCTTCTTAGAGCGATTAGCGAACTTGAATGATCCCTTTTTGATCAATTCGTATTCGGACCACATGAGTTCGATTACGAGTGTATCATGGTCCTATAGTAATTTGAATAGAAATGAACGAACAAAAAATAATTTCCACAATATTAATGTGAGCGCAGATTTTTCGGGGATAGAATTGTGGAACAATGTTTCACTTTTGACGCCTTTGATTTATAAGGGTTTAGACAATCTAAATTTTTCTGGAGTATCAGAAAATGCAGATGGACTGCGAGAATTTTTCGGCGTTCCTTACACACAATTTGTAAAGTTGGACGCACAGTATATTGGAAGTATTGAAATAAATAGGAAACAAAAATTTGTATACCGGACTCTAGCAGGTGTTGGGAAAGCTTGGGGCAATTCTCCATCTTTGCCATACGAACAAGCATTTTTTTCAGGAGGATCAAATGACATTCGAGCGTTTAAAGCGCGAACAATGGCGCCAGGTTCATATAAAACATATGCGGATACAAATTCGACCTTAACACAAATTGCAGATACACGATTTGAGGTCAATTTAGAGTGGCGTTTTGAAATGACTTCTTTAATTGACGGAGCTGTATTTTTGGATGCAGGGAATATTTGGAACCTGAAGCGAAAGGATGTCGTTTCAGACCCTTCGACGCTATTGAAAGCGAGTTCATGGCGAGAGGTTGCGCTAGGTATAGGGTATGGTTTTAGAGCAGATTTTGATTTTCTAATTATTCGAATTGACCTTGCTTTTGCATTGCACAATCCACATTTGCCTGAAGGAGAGCGTTGGTGGTTATCTGGCAAAGCAGATTATAAAAATTATTTTAAAACAGATCCGGAAAAACCGAATACCTTAATCAATTATGAAAGTCCTCATCCGCTGCGCTTAAACTTTGGTATTGGTTATCCTTTCTGACGATTTATCCGCGCGATCATAAAACATTTTTAATGCGTTATAGCTCATATCTTTTTAGTTTTCTTTTTTCCTTGTCGGCTTTTGCCCAGTTCGAAAATGTGTTACTACCATTACCAAAAAAGGCTGAATATTTTTATTCTCAAGTCGAGCCCTCTATTTGCATCAACCCTAAAAACACCAATGAAGTTATTGCGGGCTCTGTGATGAATGATTATTACTATTCATCAGATGGAGGTAAAACGTGGAAATCAAAATCAATTCAATCAAAATGGGGGGTGAATGGAGATCCTTGTATGATTATCGACACCCTTGGGCGTTATTATTATTTTCATTTATCAACTATTAAAGGGGAAGCCTTAGTTGGCGGAATGGTTTGTCAACGTTCTTCAAAATTAAAGGGGAAATTTAAGAAAGAAGGCCATACGCTGGCGAATGGAAAGTATCACGATAAACAATGGGTGGCGCTTAATCCAAAAACAAATCATCTTTATATGACTTGGACCCAATTTGATGCTTATGATTCAAATCGGCCAGAAGATTATAGTCATATCTTATATTCTAAAAGTGAAGATGGTGGATTAACATGGATTGATCCTATCCAAATTTCCAAATTTCCAGGAGATTGTAAGGACAATGATAAAACAGCAGAAGGAGCCGTTCCTGCGATTGGTCCAAATGGAGAGATTTATGTGGCATGGTCTAGAAATGATAGTATTTGGTTTAATGTTTCGTTAGATGATGGCAAAACATGGCTTACGCAAGAGCAGTTCATTGTTGATCAACCCGCCGGATGGGTGATTGACATTCCGGGTATATATAGATGCAACGGTTTGCCTGTAACGGTCTGTGATTTGAGTCCAACGGCAACAAATGGAACGCTTTATGTCAATTGGGCAGACCAGCGGAACGGCACAAATAATACAGATATTTGGTTGATTAAATCCACGGATAAAGGCCAAACATGGTCAAGTCCTATTCGTGTGAATGATGACGATTCTGAACATCATCAGTTTTTAACGTGGATAACAGTTGATCAGACCAATGGTTATTTATATTCGGTTTTTTATGATCGACGGAATAGTAATGGGAATAAAACAGATGTTTATTTAGCCGTGTCAAAGGATGGTGGGGAGCATTTTATGAATTATAAAATTTCTGAAAGTCCCTTTTTGCCAAATCCACGTATCTTTTTTGGTGATTACACGAACATTTCTGTGCACAACGGCGTAATAAGACCTATTTGGACACGTTTACATAACGGAAAAATCTCTCTTTATACCGCACTAATCGAACAGAGAGAATTGAATTAAGGAGGATAAAAAGTAAATGAAATTATCGGTCATAATCGTCAATTATAATGTTGAGTTCTTTTTGGAGCAATGCTTAAACTCTGTCTATGCTGCACTGAAGCATGTAGAAGGGGAAGTTTTTGTGGTGGACAATAATTCAATTGACGGCTCTTTAGCAATGGTCGCAGATAAATTTCCTCAAGTCACACTGATTGCAAATAAGGATAATGTAGGCTTTTCGAAAGCGAATAATCAAGCGCTGAGAATTGCCAAAGGAGATTATCATCTTTTATTGAATCCAGACACCATTGTGGAGGAAGATACCTTCTTAAAAGTGGTGGGTTTTATGGATGCTCATGCTGATGCCGGGGGATTAGGGGTGAAGATGATTGATGGTAAAGGTAATTTTTTGCCAGAATCAAAAAGAGGTTTACCAACACCGCGAGATGCGTTCTACAAGATCTTTGGTTTGTCTCGATTATTTCCACGAAGCAAACGTTTTGGGCGGTATCATTTGTCCTATTTAGACAAAGATCAACAACATGAAATTGAAATATTGTCGGGTGCATTTATGCTCATGCGCAAAGAAGCATTGGATAAAGTTGGTTTATTAGACGAAGCTTTTTTCATGTATGGTGAAGACATTGATTTGAGTTATCGTATTGTGCTGGGAGGATACAAGAATTACTATTTTCCTGATACACGAATTATCCATTATAAAGGTGAGAGTACCAAGAAGAGTAGTGTCAACTATGTTTTTGTCTTCTATAATGCCATGATCATTTTTGCAAAGAAGCATTTTTCCAGCAAGAATGCGCGGATATATTCGTTCCTGATCAATTTGGCCATTTATTTTAGAGCGAGTGTCGCCTTGCTCAACAGGGCTGTTAAACGTCTCACTATTCCTTTATTGGATTATGTAATCCTTTTGACAGGACTCTTTTTAATTGCTTGGCAATATCAGCAAATGGAAGAAATTATCATTCCGCAAGATTTGTTGAATAATGGACTTCCTATTTATACCTTGGTTTGGTTTTTAAGCCAAATCTTTACAGGCGGTTACGATAAACCTTTACAATTGGTTAAAAATGCTTTTGGTGCGTTAGTCGGAACGGGAATCATTTTGATGATTTATGCCCTTTTATCCAAAGAATATCAATTCTCACGTTTAATAATCCTCATTGGTGGAGCATGGATTTTAGTCTATTATTTGCTGTCGCGATTGGCGCTTCATTTTCTGGGCGGAGAAACATACCGAATTGGTGGATCTAAAAATAAACGTTTTGTTATTGTTGGAGATCTGGAGGAAGTTGAACGGGTGAGTGAATTACTGCGCCAAACAAAAAGTAAAGTTCAGTCGGTAGTTTACCTCTCACATACAGATGCTAAAACGGATGATAGCTTTGTGGGAACCCTAAATCAATTGGATCAAGTGATCGATATTCAAAAAATTGATGAAGTTATTTTTTGTGCAAAAAACATGTCTGCTGCAACGATTATCTCAAAGATGTCTGAGCTGGAAGGAAGTAAATTGGATTTTAAAATCGCACAACCCGAAACCTCTTTTTTAATTGGAAGTAATTCGATTGATTCGCAAGGGGATTTGTATGTCATGGACATCAACAAGATTAATAAGCCTGCCAATCGCCGAAATAAAAGGATGGTAGATGTTCTCCTCTCGTTTGTTTTCCTCTTATTAAGTCCCTTTTACATTTGGGTATTTACGTATAAAAAGAAGTTTTACTCTAATTTATTAGCGGTCTTAACAGGAAGATTATCCTTTGTAGGTTATGCCGCCATTCACCACAGTTCAAACCTTAAATTACCTAAAATTAAACGCGGAATTTTACCTGCGTCTTTGATGGTTGAAAATGCTAACTTAGATGATGATTCAATTTCTCGTTTGAACTTGATTTATGCTAAAAATCACTCGTATCTTATGGATTTAAAGTTGATTTTTAAACATTTTAAACAACTCGATCGATAAGGGATAGGACGTCTTAAATGTTTTATTCATGCGCTGTTATTAGTGCAAACCAAAGGCATAAAAAAAGTCCTGAAATCAAAGAAATCAGGACTCGTTATTTTTTATTGGAAGAGCTTATAAAAGATCTCCTAAAATCGTTTCAGTGTCTTCTCCTCGAATGATCATGGCTAAAATGCTTTCAACGTCTACATCATCCAAGTCCTCATAACCAATTCCAACAGCTACACGTTCTAGAACGTCCATCTCTTTGTCATCAATTTTTCCATCAATTTGAACCATTCGCACCAATTCAATCATTTGCTCAAAACGCTCTTCTCTACTAACGGGAGGAACAATAGATAGCTTACTTGGATTTTTAATGATCTCAGCAACTTGCTCTTCACTTAAGCTTAAACTTTGCCCCATTTTGTGCAATAAATTACGCTCATCTTCAGTGATAACACCATCCGCTTTAGCAATTAAAACCATATTTCTAAAATGGCTTCGGTCTTGCTTTCTCTCTCCTGTTTCAAATAATTCTTCAATAGACATCTTGTACTTTTTTTTGGCAAAAATAAGATTAAAAATCCATTTGAATTATATACCAAGGCAATAATTCATGCTGATTACTAAATTATTCTTTATCAGGGGTCAATTTAGTTTGTTTTGTAGATTTCTAATCCACCTTTTGAAAGCGCAGAATTTCTTGATGTGAATTGTCGTAAAAAAAGAGGTTTAACCCCGTTATTTCATAGTACTGAACATTTCCTAGTGCCCCCATAAATGCCTGTTCTTTGCCAATTTCGGGGCACATCATTTTCGTACTCATTAATGGACCGAATGCAATAGTTTCTATCGAATGGTAGTTTAACTTTCCCGAATAATTATTGCACATCCCATTTCCAGCAATTGTAAAATCGGTTAAGTTTATTTCAGCGGTCGGTCTTCGTTCAGCAATGGGCAAAACTTCTTTGTTTAAATGCGTCAAGGCCCAGCTGTCATAAATCTTAAAATAGGCGGGGTCTCGCTCCTTTGAAATAATTTTTGATAAACGATAGGCTGGCAGTCCTTCAAGAACGATTTGCTCAACGGCTAATTGATACTGATATCCTGGCTCATAATCAAAACCTTCGATTGTTATTGGCGCGCATTGCCATGCGTTTTCAACAAGAGAATCGCCCTCAAAGATATAATATGCGGGTCTTATTTCTGCGTTTGTCAGGTCATAACAATAAAAACTATGGACAAATATTTTCGTCATTTCTTCCGTATTGGTGGTTGGTTCAGGAACCGAATTGTCTGGCAGATTTCGACCGACACAGCCCGCTAATACAATTAACCCCATTGATAAGAATAGGTTAGTAATTTTCATCTTCTTCTTTTTTTGTTGAAGATAGAAAAAACGTGCTTTAATGCAGTACTTATTGACCGAGAATTTTAAAAATCACGAACATGTCAGAAGGATGATTTTCGTGATCAAGCGTTTAATTTAATTATACGTAACCCGAATGGAGCGCACGAATTTGTCTTTCTTGTCAAATGTTTCAGTCATACTCAGTTGGCCGTTTGAATCATAGGTGTAGGTGGTTTTATTTTGTTGTTGCCCCTTTTGGAGAATGGTTTGACTAGAAATTCGCCCATCTTGATACGCTCTAATTCGTTCGTATATCACTTCATCTTTGTTGTATGAAAATAAATGAAGAGGTGTTGAGAAACTGCCATCATAGGTTTGACGATAGGTAAGTTGATCTTCGGCATTATAGGACACTATTTCGACTAAGGAAGAGTCTATGCGGTTCAGTTTTTGAACAGTTCTGCGCATATGTCCTTTATCGTCTTGCGTTTGATATACTTTCATTAAAAATTCAGGAGAAGACTCATCCCATGTGCACACTTGGGTTTCATTTTTTTTAGGATTACTTACTTCACCTTCTCTTGAGCAGGTATAATTCATTTCTCGGATAATTTTACCATTACTTTTCTCAAGAATGGAGCGGGATTTTTCACATTCATTAACGTATTCATGATGCCATGTTTCGCTCACTTTTTCGCCCCCTTTTTTGTAAGTTTTAATCGACGTTAGACAGCCGCTCGCAGCATCATAGATGAAATCTGTTTTGTTTAAGATCCCACCTTTGCGGTCAATAACGATTATTCCTAAAATAGTTCCGTTCTCATTCCACGTATTAGTTCTCACCTTATTTACACGCCCTTTTTTGTCACAATGCGTTTCGACAAGTACATGATCCTGTTCGTTATAGACAATGCTTTGTATTAATTGTTCTTCTCCAGTCTCGAGTAATCGGTAATAGGAGATAGGGCGCCCTTTTTCATCCAATCGTTTGATGAAAGTCGTTACCTTATTCTTTGATGTAATCTCATAGGTCACCTGCTTAATTCCCGCTTTACCCGTTTGCTCAAAAGGCATATATCTCATCACGTCGGTTGGAAGATAAACCATTCCATCTCGCGTGACATCCTGAGAATATAGAATTGTATGAAGAAAAAAATAACAAGTGGTAAGGAGTAAAGAAAGTCGCATAGGTAGGTTTTAATTAAAAAATATAACTTAAAAGTGACTTTTTGTTACACTTGAGGGCGTAAATAAAAATGCCATTTATCCATGGAGTAGTTTCGTGTTGAACTTGCAACGACGATAATTCCAATCACCAAACATCCTCCACCTGCAAGTCCAGCTCCAGCTCCAACTATAAAACTAACTACCTGTCCGACATCATTCCCCGGCAAATTTTTCATCATATAATACGAATAGCCAATTAATGCTGTTCCGCAAATGACTAAAGTAGTTCCGACAGCGAATGAAGTCTTGTTTGTAGAACGAAACCTTTCAATTTCGCTCAATTTTACTTTTTTTTTGTCGACAAGTATAATGCTGTCATTCAAAAAAGAATAGGTACCAATGATCGGCTCTTCCGCGCCTTCAAGCTCAATTCTGAGCTGCTCTTTTTTCTTCATTTTTCGTGCTCCCAAGATACCTGGGTTATGCACAATTAAAATGTCAGGTTCGGCAGTGATTTGCAGCGAATCGGATTCTTGCGCTATTAAGAACGAACTGATGCAAAAAGTAAAGAAGAAGACAAGTGCTAAATTGTGTCGCATAATCAAGGGGTTAGTTTTATTGAAGCTCATGTTTTTTTACGGAATTCGAACTGCCAATTTTCCATAGAGTAGGTATGATAAGCGCTGGAAAAGAGAAGAATGCCTATTATTAAACCGCCACCTCCGATAAGTACAGCACCTCCACCTACTATAGATAATAAGATTACGCCTCCTGGGCTTTGATTGGGCAAATCAGATAAGATTAACAATCCAAAACCTCCTATTGCTGCTCCACTAAAAAGAAAAAATGCACCAATGCCTACAGCGGTATTATTGGTTGTCCGTATCGATTCTATTTCACTGATTTTAACTTCGCTATCATCAATTTTAAGAATACTATCATTTACATAGCTATAGGTTCCAATTATTGGTTTTTCTTGGTCTTGAATCTTAACTTTGAGGAGCTCCTTTTTTTTTACTTTTCGGGCAGACAAGCCACCATCAGTATTCACAAGGATCAGATCTGGATCTTTCAATAAGGTGTCAGTTGCTTGTGAGAATAGTGCGGAAGGCATCACAAAAAATGCGAAGATGAATAGAATGAGTTTTTGGGTCATATTAGGCTATTTTATTTGATAACGGAAATTCACTTTAAAAGGTTGGGATCTCAGATTTTTCTACTTTATTAAAACAAATTACCTCCGTTTACGTATGTCCAACAGGACCTTGATTATGCAAAAAAAGTTTTTATCCAATTTACTCCTGATTGTGGTGTTGAACCTCTTGGTTAAACCATTCTTTATTCTGGGTATTGACGCCGAAGTGCAAAATCGAGTAGGAGAGGCCATTTACGGAAATTATTTTTCCCTTCTCAATTTTTCATTCTTGCTCAATATTCTATTGGATGTAGGTTTAACCAATTACAATGCGAAAAATATAGCACAACATCCCCATCTAGTCGCCAATCACTTTGGTAAAATTTTAGGTTTACGCTTTTCACTTTTTATTTTATATGCCTCTTTTACCTTGGCTGCCGGATGGCTAATTGGCTATAGTGGACACGAGTATTATTTGCTTTTTTTACTGATGATCAATCAGTTTCTAGTCGCCATTGTGCAGTTCTCACGTTCAAATTTCGCAGGACTGCATCTTTTTAAGACTGATGCGATCATCTCCATTTTAGATCGGTTGATACTCATCCTCATTTGCTCCGCTTTATTGTGGACCAATTGGTTTGGTGGGGAGTTGAAAATAGAATGGTTCGTTTATGCGCAGACGGTTGCTTATGGACTTTCAGCAATCGTTTCACTGATGCTCTTGTACACCACTATCGGTCGAATAAAACTGAAGATAAAAAAAGTTTTTTCACTGTATATCTTGCGGCAAAGCTTTCCCTATGCGCTGTTGATCTTATTGATGATGATGTACAGCCGAATTGATGCGGTGATGCTCGAACGTCTTCTACCAAACGGCGACGCAGCTGCCGGAATTTATGCGCAGGGATTTCGACTATTGGACGCTGTCAATATGTTTGCTTTGCTTTTTGCGGGATTATTATTGCCGATCTTTGCCCGTTTATTAAAAGATAGAATGGCGTTAAATGATATGACAGCCATGGCTTTTCGCTTATTGTTTGGGATCAGTTTGATTGTCGGATTGACCTGCTACTTATTCCAATATGAATTAATTGAGTTGCGTTACCCTGGAAGCACTCATGAAGCAAGTGTGACGTTTGGATTCTTGATTTTAAGTTTCATTCCCGTTGCGATTACCTATGTTTTTGGCACCCTACTTACTGCGAATGGAAATCTGCGTCAGTTGAATCAAATGGCTTTGGGAGGAGTGGTGTTAAATGTCGTCTTAAATGCGATCCTCATTCAACTTTATGGTGTCAGAGGAGCTGCAATCGCCACGCTCGTGACACAAGGATTGACGGCTTTGATTCAAATGTGGGTGGCTTTTCGAATTTTTAAATTTAAATTCAACCCCCGGTACTATCTGTCACTAATTTTGCTAGGCGGAGGATTACTTGGACTTTATTACGGGCTTACCTCCTATTTTGACGAGCGAACAGCTTTAATCTTTCCTTATTTCTTAATCGGAATTTTGCTCGCCTTCGGTTTGGGCGTTTTTAAAATAAGTGATGTGAAAGCGGTCCTTTAGCGTGAAGAGCAAGTCGGCTAAATGATCGTGATAATACAGATCATCAAGACGAGTAAAATTGTAACGGCAACTAGGCCTTTCGTGAATTCATTTAAATTCCATCTGAAATTGGTCAAATAAAACACGAGCATGTTCGGAATCATGGATAGAATAAAAACGTCAATTCGATTGTACTCACTGAACGCTATATCGAGATATGCATTGAAGGTATAGTCCCATCCTTTGATTGGATATGAAATGAAGAAGCCAATAATTGGTAAGATTGCTCCCACTATAACACCTATTATGGCACGATCGTATTTTTTTAATTTTTCAATCATCTTTTTATATTTTCTAGTCCACTAAGTCTAAAATTCCCATTCGTTCAATGACGAAATCAAGTGATGTGCTGTCATGTCAAATTGGGTTGGAACAACTGAAACATAATTGTTTTCCAAGGCCCACATATCCGTATCTTCGCCCTTGTCGGTTGAGTTAAAATCTCCCGTTAACCAAAAATAGTCAACGCCAAAAGGATCGGTTCTTTTATCAAATGAATCTTCCCAAAATGCCGTTCCTTGGCGACAGATTTTCACACCTTGAATGACTTCCGGGCGTCCTTTCGGAATGTTAACATTAAGACAAACACCTTTTTGGATGCCTTGGCTTAGGGCACGTTTGGCAATTTCACCCGCATAGTGAGCGGCAGCTTCAAAATCAGCCCCACTGTGATGATCAAGCAAGGAGAAACCAATTGAAGGGATGCCTTCAATTGCACCTTCAACAGCTGCCGACATGGTGCCTGAATACAATACATTTGTAGCGGCGTTGGAGCCATGATTGATTCCGGAAACCAAGAGTGTGGGTCGCCCTTTAATGATCTCGTAGATCGCCAGTTTAACACAGTCAACAGGGGTGCCAGAGCATGTATACGAATCGATACCTTCGAATACAGACACTTTTTTTAATCGCAATGGATGATTGATCGTAATGGCATGCCCCATTCCGCTTTGCGGCTTATCGGGAGCAACCACTAGAAGGTCGCCAAGTGGACGCATAGCTTCAACCAAATTAGCAATGCCTTTAGCTTGGATGCTGTCGTCGTTCGTGATTAATATAAGTGGTTTTTCTGCCATAATTCAAAATCTATCACAAAGTTGTGAATTTATTTCAGCTTTCGCAATAATAAAAAGGCTCGATTCTAAAATCGAGCCTTTAACCTTTAATTTTTTACCTAATTGGAGGCTGGTTTCAAATAGAGCAGGATGCCTTCTTTAGGAACGAGCAATGTTCCGTCGCTCAATTGTCCGATACCGTAGCACTCTAGGTTATTTGTTTTAAAAACGTATAGATTTGGAGGTAAATCCGTTGGAATTTCTTCTGGTAATTCACCAAAAACACGGTATAAATAATCTTCCGTACTCATTAATTCACGATCACTGATTTGGAAGAGTACACTGTCCAATGATTCACCTGCGACTGAGATATCCGTAACATTTACCGGTGTCCCAACCGCATCAATAATTGTTTTATTTCCTGGTTTTCTTAATTGAACGGCATAATGGTCGATCAAGTAACTGCCAGAAATGGATGGAGTAGAAGTTAATTCTTTTGCCTTTTCAATCGAAACAAAGGGTAAATTTCCTCCAGGGCGCGAAACTGCGCCTGGAACAGTCGCTTTTAATGCTTTCGTGGTGTCTTGACCAAATGTTGTGGAAACCAATCCAACAACGAATAAAAGACCTGTTATATACGTCATAATAATTTTATTATGTTGGTAAATTTAAGTT
>JALQVX010000093.1 GCA_023263555.1 Crocinitomix sp. | reverse complement strand
TTTGTGCAGTGTGCCGAATTTGTATTATCTGGTGGCAATCCAAATGTCATTTTATGTGAACGGGGATTAAGAACCTTTGAGACAAAAACGCGTTTTACACTTGATCTTTGCGGTGTCGCTTATTTAAAAGAATACACGAACTGCCCGATCGTCCTAGATCCAAGTCACGCAATGGGTTATGCCTATGGTGTTCCTGACTTAACTCGTGCTTGTGTTGCAATGGGAATTGATGGACTATTAATTGAAGTACACCCTACTCCAAAAACAGCTAAATCAGATGCTTCTCAACAGTTAAACCATGACGAATTTAGAGCTTTACTAAAAACTTTAAACCCAATTGCGGCAGCTGTTAACCATAAAATTGTGTAAATTGATAGAGCTTAAAAATTAGAATATGAATGTATACAATCAAAATTTAGATTATTTGTGTGAACGTCAAGGAATTTCGCTAACGGAATTCGAAGGACTCATTTATATTCCCAAGGTTCGAATTATGGAACCTACACCAGATGAGCTCGTAAAAATTGCTGACTATTTTAATTTACCAATTGACGTATTGATTCGCAAAGATTTGCGATTCGACCGGACGGTATATGACTCCATTAAATTGATTATTCTGGATGTTGATGGCACCATGACCGACGGTGGCATGTATTATACTGAAAACGGTGATCAAATAAAAAAATACAATACAAAAGATGGTATGGCCATCAAACATCTTATTAAGAAAGGTATAAAGTTTGGTATTATTTCCCATGGTCATAAGTTGAATATGATTCAAGATCGCGCTGGTTTATTGGGTATCGAATTTGTCTATGTCGGGCAAGAGAAAAAGACGGTTATTTTGGAACAATGGTGTAAAGAACTCAACTTAACTAAATCACAAGTTGCATTTGTCGGAGACGACATCAATGATATCGAAATTATGCGAGAAGTTGGATTGTCTGCTTGTCCCGCGGATGCCATGAAAAGCGTTAAATCAATTGCAGATATCATTTTAACTAAAAATGGCGGTGCTGGATGCGTTCGTGAGTTTTTGGATGAATGGAATTAGTGGATGACTCAAAAAAAGCTCATTATTATAGCAGGACCTACTGCAGTTGGAAAGACGGCTTTGAGTATTGAACTTGCGAATCATTTTAAGTGTCCCATTCTATCATTCGATTCACGCCAGTTTTATGCCGAAATGTCTATTGGAACAGCCAAACCAAGCGCTGAAGAATTGGCTTCAGCTGAACATCATTTTATTGGAAATCTCTCGGTTGAAGATCGCTATACAGCAGGCATGTTTGAGCGTGAGGCACTCGAACTTTTGGGAACAATTTTTCAAGAGCATGAGTACTGCATTGCTGTTGGTGGAAGTGGATTGTATATAGATGCTTTAGCTTTTGGGATTGACGACATTCCTGCAGATGAAAACGTTCGAATGCACTTCCATAAGAGGTGGGCAAATGAAGGATTAGAGGTGTTGAGCAATGAACTGCTTCAGATTGACCCTTCCTATCACGCAATTGCAGATCTCCAAAATCCTCGACGTGTAATTCGCGCCCTAGAAGTGCATAAAATTACGGGGAAAACGTACACCGATTTGCGAAAAAAAACGCCAAAGAAGCGACCCTTTACTGCGCATTGGATTGGACTTAATTTAGAGCGTGAAGAATTATTTCAACGTATTAATTACCGTGTTGAACAGATGTTAGCCCGCGGACTCTTAGAAGAAGTTCAATCACTTCTGCCCATACAAGATTTAAAAGCTCTTAAAACGGTTGGATACAGCGAATTATTCGCTTATCTCAATGGAGAAATTGAGCTAGAACGAGCGATCGAACTGATCAAACGAAATACGCGCCAATATGCAAAAAGACAGATCACTTGGTTTAAAAAGAATGAATTAGTTCATTGGTACGAACCACATGAAGTCGAGAAAATAATTGAAGAAATACCCAAATAAATTTCCGTTTCTGCTTTTAAATTTTAATTTTGTAGAGCAATAATTATAAAAAACAGGTAAAGATGAATGATAGAAATGATGAAGTTTTCTCGAAACGAGTGAAAGCAGGAAAAAGAACTTACTTCTTTGATGTAAAGACTACGAGAGGAAAAGACTTATACTTGACCATTACGGAAAGTAAAAGAACGGGAGACTACGAGGGGCAACCTGAATATGAAAAGCATAAAATTTTCTTGTACAAAGAAGATTTTGAAAAATTTGCAGAAGGCATGGATGAGGCACTGGGAAAAATTAAGAGTTTATGGGAAACTGGCGAGTATAAAACTCCTGAGGAGGGAAGTGAATACGAAAGCCATGAAGAAGTTTCTTTCGAAGAACTATAAGGATACGAAAATAATCTGAACTCCTTTAACATTAATGTTAAAGGAGTTTTTTTATGACCTTTTTTACGGCTTTGTGTTTCGAATTATAGAAATAGGATCATAATCCTTATCTTTGTTGCCACATTATGAATCAATATAAAAAAGTAGCCTTTTATACCCTTGGATGTAAACTGAATTTTTCGGAGACATCCACTATTTCTCGAAATTTTGAGGAGGAAGGTTATGCCAAAGTTGATTTTAATGACATACCCGACATTTTTGTGATCAACACTTGCTCTGTTACAGAAAATGCTGATAAAAAGTGCCGACAAATCGTCAAAAAAGCGCTAAAAATAAATCCTGATGCATTCATCACAATGATTGGGTGTTATGCGCAATTGAAACCGACCGAAATTGCATCCATTCCTGGCGTTGACTTGGTATTAGGTGCAAATGAGAAGTTCAACATTCTTGCGCATATCGACGAGTTAGAAAAAAATGAAATAGCTCGGGTAGAAAATGTTAAAATTAAAGAGACGACGGACTTTGTACCTTCGTTTAGTTATGGTGACCGAACGCGCTCTTTTTTGAAAGTACAGGATGGCTGTGATTATTTTTGTTCCTTTTGCACGATCCCTCTCGCACGCGGAAAAAGCAGAAATGCGAGCATTGAGGAAACCATTGAAGAGGCTGAAAAAATTGCGGGAACAGCCATTAAAGAAATCGTATTAACGGGGGTCAATATTGGAGACTTCGGGCAAGGTGGTGAAGAAAACTTTTTCCAACTCGTTCAGGGACTAGACGAAGTAGAAGGAATTGAGCGGTTCAGAATTTCATCTATCGAGCCGAATTTATTGAGCAATGAGATTATTGAATTTGTGGCGAAATCCAAACGATTTGTTCCGCACTTTCACATTCCTTTGCAATCTGGTTCGGATGAATTGCTGACGAAAATGCGCCGTAAATACCTAACAGATTTATATTCTGATCGCGTAAATACAATAAAACGTTTAATGCCAGAAGCATGCATTGGTGTGGATGTGATCGTTGGATTTCCTGGAGAAACAGAGGAAGAATTTTTAAAGACAGTTCATTATCTCAACGAATTACCCATTTCTTATTTACACGTTTTCACCTATTCAGAACGCGCCAAAACAACGGCAAAAAAAATGGCTGATGCCGTTCCCGTCAACATTCGCAGAGAACGCAGTCGTCAATTGCAAATTTTGTCTGAAAAGAAAAGACGGGCCTTTTACGAAACACAATTAGGGAAAACCGAATCTGTTTTATTCGAGGCAGAAGAGTCAGGCGGTATAATGAATGGATTTTCGTCCAATTACGTCAAAGTCAAAACACCTTTCAATCCCGCATTGATTAACCAAACTGTTCAAGTTAAATTTGAGTCGATTGATTTGGAAGGAACGGTGCGTGTTGAATTGTTAGAGCAAATTGTCGTTGTCTAAAACAGCTTTTATTAGCAAGTCTGGTGAAAATAGGCATAACCCTCACCTGTCCAATAGATCAGGCCTCCCCCAACTTCAGATTTTTCAATTTTAAGTGATGGATAGAGCGTATGCAATGGCCCCTCAGGATTAACGTCTCCATTTTCATCCAATCCAGGAGCATTTTCTTTTTCCCGATTGATTCGCCAAATGTCGATATAACTCAGATCGTCAGAATGAGCACCTTCGATTAATGTTCCCGCCCCAATAATAAAGGTTTCGTTTGTTTTACCATGAACTATAACAAACCCAACTTTACCAGATGCGATTTCATTAATGGGTAATGCTAAGTCGTAAACTCCATCTCCATTAAAATCTTCTTCTAAGTACATTGGATTCAACCGGTTATCAATACGATATTTATCCTCAATAATCAATTCATGTGCCATACCCGATTCAATAAACCAAAAAGGCAGACGCTCGTAGATATACCATTGTTCGTTCGACTCATCTTCAGTTGTTACATAAACGGTGTCAGAACCCAATTGATAAATTGTTTCGTGCTCAGGCGGATCTTCTGTGAATGCAGAAGGCTCGTGATTGGATCCACACGAAACTAGGCCGATTAAAAGTAAAGGAATAAATAGTTGCTTGGCGCACATGGTTGCAAATTAACGATTAACGCTTCAATTATACAGATTATCTTACGAAAAAATAAATCAAGGCGATTCATTCCAAGAAATGGATCAGGTTAAAAAGTTGGGGATGAGATGATCACATCATTTAAGAGCTTCCGTTCTTTCGTAAAACAAAACAAAAAAGCCCTGAAAGTTTTTATCAATCAGGGCTTTTTATTTGATCTATTTTTTCAGCTTAAAATTCAGCCAATGTTTTATCAATAATTGAAACACAATCCATCAATTGTTCTTTTGTCATTACTAAAGGCGGAGCAAAACGAATGATGTTTCCGTGAGTTGGTTTAGCTAAAAGACCGTTATCTCTTAATTTCATACAAATGTCCCAAGCAGTAGAGCTGTCCTCAGTATCATTAATCACCACCGCATTTAAAAGCCCTTTACCTCTCACCAATTTTAACAAGTCATATTTCGCAACTAATTTTTGCATTTCATCACGGAATAATTGACCTAATTCACGTGCACGAACGGCTAATTTTTCATCACTAACAACGTCTAATGCAGCAATCGCAACCTTTGCTGCTACTGGATTACCTCCAAAAGTGGAACCATGTTGACCTGGCTTAATTACATCCATGATTGCGTTGTTCGCCAATACTGCAGAAACAGGATATGCTCCTCCAGATAAGGCTTTACCCAAAATTAAAATATCAGGTTGAGAATAGGTTTCTTGCTTTTCGCAGCCATTTTCACAGCTGCAATTTCCGCACACCGCTAATAAACTTCCCGTCCGCGCGATACCTGTTTGCACTTCATCCGCAATGAACAAAACACCGCTTGCTTCACACAAAGCCTTTGCCTCTGCAATATATGTTTCGTCTGGAACATAAACTCCAGCTTCGCCTTGAATCGGTTCTACAAGGAATCCTGCAATATCATCTTGAGCTAACGCTTCTTCAAGCGCGTCAATATCATTGTAAGGAATTTTTAAAAAACCTGGTGTATAAGGACCGAAATTTTTACGTGCATCTGGATCATTCGAAAAAGAAATGATCGTTGTCGTTCTCCCGTGAAAGTTATTTTCACAGACGATAATTTTTGCTTCATTCTCCTCAATACCTTTCACTTCATAAGCCCATTTACGGCATAATTTGACAGCCGTTTCAACCGCCTCAGCTCCTGTATTCATGGGTAAAACTTTATCGAAACCAAAATATTCAGTCACGTATTTTTCATACACACCTAATACATTGTTATGAAATGCTCTTGATGTTAAAGTCAACGTTCTTGCTTGCTCCATCATGGCATCCACGATTTTTGGGTGACAGTGCCCTTGATTGACTGCAGAATAAGCCGATAAAAAGTCATAATATCTTTTCCCTTCTACGTCCCATACATAAACGCCTTCACCCTTCTGAAGTACAACTGGGAGTGGGTGATAATTATGCGCACCGTGATCGTGCTCAAGTTGAATTAATTGTTCAGACGATAATTTTTCGACAGTTTCCATTTCTTGTCATTTTTTAGATTAAACATTCCCTTTCGGATTACCCGAAAAGAAGGCCTCATCACGGAGAGTGCTCATCCTTTCCTCATTTAGCTGCGTTTTGGACACACAACATGGAAAGAGAAATCATCCGTAACAAATTTAAAAAATATAAATTTAAACGGTCTATGAATTTCAATATTTAATAGTAAAATCGGGCGATTTACTCAATTTCTAATTCGCCACCAAAACTAAGAAAAGTTCCATTTTCGTCACTTGTCTTTTTATTCAGGGCTGATTTTAACCGATTTTCACCTTTGAAGTTTTGCATAGAATTATCGTCAATACGTGTTAACACGAACTGACATTTATATTTTTTTGCAATTTCATCTAAAGCTTTTTTCGTTTCGTTAATCAAGTCATTCGAAATCGGTCCCTTACTCGTCACTCCTACTTTTAACATGATCGCATTTGTATTAATGTTTCGACACAAGTGTAAGATTTTCTGTATCTTAGACTAAATTAAAATGTTCTTATTACAAAATGCCCAACAAGTCAATATAAACACTAAAAACCTATAATTCAAATAATTAACAATATTAAATTTACAATGTCCAATTCAAAAAATATATCATTATCTTCGTACTTGAAATGAAAGAAAGTAATGTTGCCTTGTTTGATTTGGTAAAATCCTTATCCGCAGCTGAAAAACGCCATTTTAAGTTGTGGGTTGGTCGAATTGAAGTGAATCGCGATTCAAAATTTATTCAGCTTTTTAATTTATTGGAAAAAATAAAAGAATACGACGAAGATAAAATCATTGCCAAATCGACAATCACGAAAGTGCAACTTGCCAATGTGAGTGCGAATTTATATCGTCAAATTCTAACTGCTCTGCGCCTTATTCCCTCTCAGCAAAATACGCGATTAAAAATACGTGAGCAACTTGATTTTGCAACGATCCTTTATAACAAAGGACTTTACCAACAAAGTTTAAAAATTTTAGATCGAACCAAAAAATTTGCGCTTGAACTCAATGAGAATTACAGTGCTTTGGAAATTGTTGAATTCGAAAAATTAATTGAAACACAATATATTACTCGTTCGCTGTATTCGCGGGCAGATGATTTAGCGATAGTCGCGAAAGATTTGGGAATAAAGAATGTACTCACCAGCAAATTATCTAACCTCTCACTTCAATTGTACAGTTTTTTACTTAAAAATGGCTATTCAAAAAATGAAGAGGATTATGCACGAACCAAAGCCTATTTTAAAGAACATTTGCCCAAATTCAATCAAAAAGACTTAGGATTTAGAGAAGAGTTATACATCTATATGACTTCTTTATGGTATAGTTTTATCATTCAAGATTTCAGATCGAGCTATAGATACGCCGCCAAATGGGTTCATCTGTTTGAGATCTACCCCAACTTAATCCCGTCTAATCCCGTCTTTTATTTAAAAGGGAACAACTATTTATTAGAGAGTCTATATTTTCTTCGTTACCCCTCTAAATTTAGCGAAGTGTATCAATCATTTGCGCTACAAACCAGCCAAACGACCTTTACAAAGAATGATAATACGCGCGTTTTATCCTTTCTATATCTCGGATACCATCAAATAAATTATCATTTTTTGAAAGGTTCTTTTCAAGAGGGAATTCTTGAAATTCCAGCACTTAAAAATCAAATAAGTGAATTTAAAGGAAAAATTGATCCGCATCATATCATGGTTTTTTACTACAAATTTGCATGTCTTCATTTTGGAGCTGATGAACACAAAAACTGTCTATTTTATCTTGATAAAATTGTGCACAACAAAGAACTCGGTATGCGCGAAGACTTGATGTGTTACGCACGGATCTTAAAATTAATATCCTCCTATGAAGCTGGAAAAGATGGACATATTGAATCACTCATCAGATCTACATATATTTACTTAATAAAAATGAATGACCTTCATTTGGTCCAACAGGAAATAATTTCCTTCTTAAAAAGCCTAAGTTCTATTTATCCAAACGAATTAAACCAAGCCTTTATTGGACTTCACATGAAACTTAAAGTGATTGAAAATCATCCATTTGAAAAGCGATCGTTCCTCTATCTTGACATCATCTCTTGGCTCGAAAGTAAAATTCAAGGAAAATCCATTCAGACGATCGTACTTGAAAAGGCTAGGTTAATGAAATAAACTATCTTTGCAAGGTGAATACCGAGGACGATATTTATTTAACCCTTGACAAAATAAGTGAGGGATTTTACAAGGAGAAAGGGTCAAAATTTTTAGCCTTTGCCCATCCATGTTGTTCAAAATCGGAGGCAAAAAGCCATATAGAAGGCTACCGAAAAGCTCATCCCAATGCATGCCATGTGTGCTTTGCTTGGCGATTTGGAACTGATCTATATGAGGATCGCTATTCGGATGACGGAGAACCGAATAACTCGGCTGGTAAACCTATTTTCGGACAATTGATCGCCGCAAACGTCACCAATGTCATGATCGCTGTTGTTCGTTACTATGGCGGAACGAATTTAGGAGTAGGTGGATTGATAACAGCTTATAAAACAGCCGCTAAAGAAGCAATGGATGCAGCTATCTTGGTTGAACGTGAAATCACCAATAACTTTGAAGTAT
>JALQVX010000002.1 GCA_023263555.1 Crocinitomix sp. | reverse complement strand
TTAATAATGAGCTTTGTCATCATTTTTTAACTATGCCAAATTGGATTGTGCCACTAGAATCGGGAAAAAAATATTGCGTCTATTACGTTTTACCTATCACATTTTCATTAAATTAGTGAAACCGAATTAACACCGTATTAATGAAAAAAATAGTATTCATTGTTCTTCTGTTGACAGGCATCAGTCAACAGGGTTTTTCATATATGAATGAATTATTGAGCCCACAAGATTCATCTATGGTTTATGATTTTCCCGAGAAAATGGCGCATTTTCCGGGCGCTCCTGATGCTATGGATCTCTTTATTCGTAAAAACCTTGTTTATCCCGCTAATTTGAAAGCGGCAGGTGTGCAGGGTAAGGTATATGTTCAATTTATTGTGGAGAAAGATGGTAGTTTGAGTAATATTACGATTCGTATGAGCTCAAAAAATGCAGATTTGGATCAAGAAGCGATCAATGTGATTAAGAAAATGCCAAATTGGATTCCTGGCTCAATCAAAGGGAAAAACGTTCGTGTTAAACAAACTATTCCCATTACTTTTTCACTCTAATCAAGTAAGTCAGGTCGTCTTTCTTTGGTGCGCTGCACACTTTGTTCGTAACGCCATTCTTCAATCTTCGTGGAATGGCCAGATAATAATATTTCGGGTACTTTATGACCTTCATATTCCTCAGGTCGCGTATAAACTGGAGGAGCGAGTAATCCGTCTTGGAACGAATCGGTTAGGGCAGAGGTTTCGTCATTTAGAACGCCAGGTAAAAGACGCACAATTGCATCTGTCAAGACCGCCGCACCCAATTCTCCACCAGATAAGACATAGGATCCAATAGAAATTTCTCGGGTGACAAATAGGTCGCGAATCCGTTGATCTACACCTTTATAATGGCCACAAAGAATGATTAAATTTTTTGCTAAAGACAGGGTATTGCAATGGGATTGCTCTAAAATAACGCCATCAGGTGTCATATAAATAACCTCGTCATAGTCGCGCTCACTTTTTAATTTATTGATGCAATCAGCAATCGGCTGAATGGTCATCACCATTCCCGCGCCACCACCATATTGATAATCATCAACACTTTTTTGCCGGTGGGTAGAATAGTCGCGAATATTGTGCACGTGAATCTCTACGCATCCTTTTTCTTGTGCTCTTTTTAAAATAGAATCACTGAAAGGACTTTGCAATAATTGTGGCAATAAGGTGAGGATATCTATTCGCATGAGACAAAATTAGTTAAACAATACGAGGAAGAAGAAAAGTAAGCCGAATAGAAATGCTGATAAGGCCACTTTTTTTAGTTCTGGATCAAAATCTTTAGGATCTTTAATCAGTGAGACTTTTCGTAAATGTATAATGTGAATCAATAAGGGAATTGATACAACAAGCAAAAGACCATAAAATTGATGTACAATTGAGCTATAAATCAAATACATAGGTGCGCATAGGTAGGCAAGTAAAAAAATAGAGTAGTGATAAATTTTACTGAATCTAAAGCCTAATTTCACTGCGAGCGTATTTTTACCCACGGCTTTGTCATTCTCCCGATCCCGCATATTATTCAGATTCAAAACGGCAACACTGTATAGTCCCATAGTCGCTGCCGGCACAACATAGTCCCAACGAAATTCATGCGCTTGCAGAAATAAGGTTCCAAGTACACCAACAAGTCCAAAAAAGATAAAAACAAAAAGATCTCCTAAACCTGAATAACCATAAGCACCTTTGCCCACTGTGTATTTTATTGCTGCACCAATCGAAGCAATTCCAATTAAAACGAAAGTGATAAAGATCCAATTTAATTCTCCTTCAAAAGCCACCAATAGTAAAGCAATTCCTGAAATTAGTGCAAGGATGGCATTCAATACAATCGCCTTAAACATGGCTTTGTGCGAAATCGCACCACTTTGAATAGCACGCTCAGGTCCAATTCGACCTTCATTATCTGCACCTTTTAAAGCATCTCCATAATCATTCGCTAGGTTCGAGAGCACTTGTAATAGCAATGTGGTCACCATGGTTAGTGTAAAAATCCACCATGAAAATTCACGAGAGGAAGAATAGCGATTTGTTTCTATAATTGCTATAGCACTTCCCATTAGTATCACACTAAACGATAAAGGCAGTGTCCGCAATCGCATTGCGCTTATCCAAGCTTTTGTTTTCATTCTTTTCTCAGTCATTCGTTTTTTAGGCAATAGGCAATAGGCATTGGGCAAAAGGCAGTAGGGATAAGATTTCTATTCAACCCTTGACTTCGTCTCGGCAAAGCCAAGATCAGCCTTCGGGTGTTTAGTAACCATTCAATCCTTGACTTCGGCTACGCTCAGCCTGCGGGTGTTTAGTAACCATTCAATCCTTCAGCCATTCAATCATTCATCCATTAAACCATTCAATCATTAACAAATCAATACTTATCACCCCACAAATTTGAAATGGTCTTTTTTATCTCTTGCTCTCTTGCCGAACTTCCAGCTTCGAAAAAATTTGTGCCACTCAATTCATCTGGTAAAAACTCTTGATCCACAAAATTGTTCGTATAATTGTGCGCGTATTTATAATCCTCTCCATAACCTAAATCTTTCATTAATTTGGTGGGAGCATTTCTAAGATGCAAAGGTATACTCAAATTTCCCGTTTGTCGAACAATCTCTTGCGCTTTGTTAATCGCCATATAAGATCCATTCCCTTTCGGTGATGTGGCCAAATAAATGACACATTGTGCCAAAACGATTCGTCCTTCAGGCCATCCAATTTTTGCAATAGCATCAAAAGTCGCATTTGCCATAACTAAAGCATTTGCATTTGCCAATCCAATATCTTCTGAAGCAGAAATAATTAATCTTCGTGCTATAAATTTAGGATCTTCACCTCCTTCAATCATTCGAGCCAACCAATAAATGGCGCCATTTGGATCACTACCGCGAATGGATTTAATAAACGCCGAAATAATATCATAATGCATCTCACCATCTTTATCATAATTGACAATATTGGCCTGAATGATGCTCGTAACCAATTCATTCGTGATCACAATCTCTCCAGTTGACTGTGATTGATCAATCACCATTTCTAAAGCATTCAATAATTTCCGTGCGTCTCCTCCCGAAATAGTGATCAAGGCGGTTGTTTCAGCAAGCTTTATTTTTTTTGATTTCAAGATCTTATCCTCTCGCAAGGCGCGTTCCATCAACGCAATCAATTCTTCTTTCGTATGGTGTTTTAATGTGTAAACTTGACTGCGCGACAGCAGTGCTGAAATGACTTCAAAAGAAGGGTTTTCAGTTGTCGCACCAATCAAGGTGATGGTTCCTTTTTCCACTGCACCCAGTAAAGAATCTTGCTGCGATTTACTAAAGCGGTGAATTTCATCAATGAATAGGATGGCATTCTGCGCACCAAACAACCCTTGGTTCCCAACTTTAGAAATGATTTCTCGAATATCCTTAACGCCCGAATTAATAGCGCTAAGCGCATGGAAAGGTCGATTGACGGTATTGGCTATAATTTGCGCTAAAGTCGTTTTACCGACGCCTGGAGGCCCCCAAAAGATCATGGACGGTATTTGACCGGATTCAATTGCTTTTCTTAAACCTGATTGTGGACCCAAGATATGTTCTTGCCCGATATAGTCGGATAAGGTTTGAGGTCTCATTCGTTCAGCTAATGGAGTTGTACTCATACTAAACGAATTTAATTATAAAACGGCAGAAGGTCGTTTATGTTTCCATCTTTTATGCGACCACAACCAAAATCCTGGTTTTTCCTGAATAAGTTGTTCCAACAAGCGGGCATAAATATCCGTGATTTCTCCGGGTTCAAACTGACTTGGATGTTCGGCGATCATGGTGAACTCAACTTCGTAATAACCGCGCTTAATTTTTTTTGAATGTCCGAAAAGAACCGTATAATCGTATTTTCGCGCCAACTTTTCTGGTCCGTTATTCCAACCCGTTTCTTGATTTAAAAACGTATTCCAATAGGCAGATTGCAAATTAGAAGGAGATTGATCATTTACAATGATTACCATTTTCTTCTCGTCCGTAGTAGCAGTGAAGAAAGGAATAATGTCTTTCGTTCCAATCAAATTCATTCCATTTCTCGTTCTTGAGTTAAACAAGATTTGGTCATAAAATTTATTTTTCAGTGGTTGATAAATCGAGTAGGTAGTGTATCGCGTTAGTTTGGGAAGACTTAGTGAATAGAATTCCCAATTGTTATAATGACCACAGGTCACAATTACATTTTTATCTGCTTCGAATAGGCGCTCTAATATTTCTGGATTTTTAATCGAAGTACGTTTTAATACTTCTTTACTAGAGATACTTACCGTTTTAATACTTTCAAAAATAAAATCAATGAAATGTTTGTAAAATCCTTTTTCAATTTGGATCAATTCTTGTTCTGTTTTATCAGGAAATGCAGTTTTTAGATTTGCTCGAA
>JALQVX010000357.1 GCA_023263555.1 Crocinitomix sp. | reverse complement strand
AACTTGCGAGATGAGCATATGGTATTTAGTCAGAAAATGCATCAAATGGTTGACCATTTATTAGTGAATGAAAATTCTGATAAAGAAAAATTAGAAATATGTCAGGTTGGTAAGTTTCTGATACTTTTAGATGAAGATATTTCAATAACAAGAAAAAGTGAATCACCCGACTTTATTATTCAAATAAAAGATAAATCAATAGGCTTAGAACACGAAACGATTAGAAATAAAAAAACAGTCGGTAAAATAACTAAGCATTCGGCGCGCCGATAGGCCAGCGCTGAATGCTGTGTTGACGGATCCGTATACTTGGGCACATGCTCGGTAAGGGATTCAGCCAATTTTCTTTACTACGGGTAAAGCGATAAATTTGTGATTGTTTTGGGTTCTAATCCGTTTATTAGTTTGGTCTAATTTCTATTAAAAATTCACTTTTTTATTCATTTTACATGTCTTTTTATTCATTTCTTATTAAAATTAAGCCATTTTGAGCTGTTTTTCTAATTTTTACGCAAAAGAGTTCTAACTCGCATTTAGCAAGGTTTTAACAATCTAATAATCATACGTTTATTTTTTTTAACCATTCTTTTGGTGGTCCTCTTTGATCGAAAAGTAGTCCGTTTGCAAGACTCCTTTTTTGCACGACGGGCATTTGCGGTGAACCATTTCTGTCGTTTTTTGATGTTTTAAAATTGGGCTTTTATTGGCGCATAAAAGCGCTTGTAATGCCGGTAATTTTTCTTTTTTCCAACTGCTACTTAATATTCCATAATGTCTAATTCGCGTAAAACCTTTTGGCAAAATGTGTAATCCAAAACGGCGAATAAACTCTTGTGATGTCAAGGTCAACAACTGTTTTTGTCCGTCATTTTTATAGTTTTTAGCTTGAAAAGTGACCGTTTTGTTCTGGTAATTAATGTGCTGTATGCGGTGATTACTAATGGCAACTTTGACTTGGAACTTGGAATATGTAGTATCCGGCAAACGATAAATAACAATTAAAAACCAAATTCATTGACGAATGAACTAACCGCCATAAAGACGACCTATTTTAGCCTGATAAGCAATACCTGTTTGGCAATCATAAAGTTTTTGGCAGGATTTTTTGGAAATTCGTACGCTTTAATTGCAGATGCAATCGAATCGACAACGGATATTTTTTCTTCGCTTCTTGTCTTATTTGGTTTAAAATACGCGAAACGACCGGCAGATGAAAACCATCCGTACGGGCATGGAAAAATCGAACCTTTAATTACCTTTTTAGTCGTTGCCTTTTTGGTGATTTCGGCGGTCATCATTGCACACGAGAGTATTCAAAACATCCAAACCACACATGAAACGACAAAAGCGTGGACACTTTTTGTTTTAGGCGCAATCATTTTGTGGAAAGAAACATCCTACCGAATTGTCATCAAAAAAAGCAAAGAAACCAATAGTTCCTCCCTCAAAGCGGATGCATGGCATCATAGAAGTGACGCTATTACCTCCGTCATGGTGTTTATCGGCATCACAATTGCAATTATTTGCGGGAAAGGATATGAAACAGCAGACGATTGGGCTGCTTTATTCGCATCTGCATTTATTCTCTACAATAGCTATTTGATTTTTAGACCGGCGTTAGGAGAAATAATGGACGAGCAATTATATGATGAATTGATGACAGAAATCAGGAAGAAATCGCTCGAAGTAGACGGTGTAATGGGTACTGAAAAATGTTTTATTCGGAAAGCCGGAATGAAATATAATGTCGATTTACGCCATAGTCGATCGTGAAATTAGCGTCTTAGAAGGGCATGCCATTTCGCATCAATTAAAAGATCACCTCCGCCTTAAAATTCCAACCTTGGGGCACGTCCTTATTCATATCGAACCGAGTCCGCTTGAGTGATAACTTGCAAACCGGATATAGCTTGCCTCTGTCAGATTATAAATGGTAAAATTCAAACTTTCCAATTTCAAAAAGGATGCTTAACTTTAAGTCCTGCGCAAAATAGGTTTTTAAAGGACAAGAAATCCATGCCATGAACGATCACATTCAACGTACTACAGAAACACAATTAAATAAACAAGCGGGTAGCGCATATAGCCTGACTAAGCGGCTTAAATTGGTCGGAACAGGCTCCATGAAGATCATTCACCTTGAGGGCATTGATTACATTGATCATGTTGAAGCAAACAAAACAAAAGGAGCCTATTTGTCTTTCGAAATACGTCCAAATGCATTGATTCTTATCCTCAAGCGAATTGAACATTTTATGCCATTGATGAAAACCTATCTACTCTTTGTGCGATTGGTTGCGCTGATGAAAAGGCTTTACAGAAAAAGAAATGCGGAACAAATTATTGCGATTTTAAATTCAAATCTCCCGCCTGATGTGAGGCAATTATGGCTATTTAATTTACCCGAAGAAGAATGAAAACACACCTGATCCTGCTATTTTTGAAACAAATTATTTTCGCCTTAAAAAGAAAAAAAACACACCGAAACTTGGTATTCTGCTTCTTTTCATTCCCCTTTTTTCCGCTTGTGACACATACGACCCGATTCCAGAAATAGAAGCTTTGCTGGAAACACAATTACCGACGTGTTATACAGAAGTTGAAAATCCCGAAAAAGTGAATCCTGAGGCGATATATGTTGTAGAATATAAATGTCCTGTTGATTGCTGTATGAAATTTTGGGATCAAATTAGCGAAGTGGGCATTCAACGATCTTATTGCGGCAACACAGCCGATTATGACTTAACAATGGCCTTCTGCACACGCGATAATTCCGCCCTATTAACGCTCAATGCGTTTAATGGTATTTTGCATTATGAAAAATTTGAAATCGAAAAAGAACGCTAATTTTCACAATAAATGTCTACCTTTCAGTTGCAATCACTTTATTCGAACTAAGAATCATTAATTTAATTCGCGTGAAGTATAAAAAACGTTTTCCTTTCTTTATGGTGAGCACCATCCTCCTCATCACTTCATTTGCTTGTCGTAAAAAAGACCAACGCTATGAAGGGAATTATGTTGGAATGGAGCGATATACTGTCGTTGATTCTGGTGAAACGTCCTATAGCATAGACACCACCTATGCGCAAGAATTTCAGTTTACCTATTCCGATAAACGGTACAACATATTAAAAATTGCGAATAATCCAGGCAATGAAATCTTCACGCTCGATCAAAAATCAATTGTTGATGGAATCAATATTAGCGGAGGAAGCTACCTAAAATTTTCAGGCGATAGTCTCTATCTCTCCTACTCTAATTATTCGGATTACCAACCTTCTCCCGACATTGAAATGTGGGATTTTAAAGGGAAAAGGAATTAATAAAATCAGTAAATCAAAGCGGGCTATTTTAGATACTAATTTTCCCTATATTTAAGGACCTACGATTAATATAGCTGCGCGCAATGCATTATTTGTTTAACTATGGTAAATACCTTTACCTATAGAAGATGTAAAGGGTATTTTTTTATTCGCCGGTTGTAAAACAGTAAAATGAATATATACTAAATCATGATAAAAAGAAAGGCAGCCTTTTACCTCTTCATACTGATTTCGGTTTTGGTGTCCTGTCGAAAGGAGAGTATAAACTGTGGCCTAGATTGTGGAACACAAAGTGAAGAGTTACTGTTCCAAACTGGATTTAACAATACTACGGTCACAAGCGGAGAATACGACAATGAAAACCTCTCAGGCACTGACCCGGATTATATTGATAATAGCAATTGGGAGGAATTTAAAGGAAATAAAAAAATAGGTTTTGTAGAGATCGGGTATGAAGATGGGGAAGACAATCAGAGAAAGGCTTCTATTGTTGATGATCCAGACAGTGCAGGAAACGCCGTTTTAAAATACCAGATTTTTGAACCGCACATAAAAGAAGGAACTACGAATAAGGGAAGAATTCAATTGGCCATTCATGACAACATTTGTGTGAAAGAAATTTATCAAAAAGTCAAATTAAAACTTCATCCAGATCTAGCCTATTTTTTAGAGCGATCAGACCGCTTATATTGGTTTACACTTTTTGAATTCTGGAACAATGGTGCATGGACCAAAGAAAAAAACCCATTCCGAGTTTCAGTTAATCTAAACAAAGAAGAAGGTATAGGAAGTCCTCTTAATTTTAGGGTGAAGTCGGATTTTCAAAAATGCCGTACTTGTGATTGGAATGAGGTTTGGGGCGAGACAAACAACGACTTCTCGTTGGTTTTTGGAGAGTGGATGGAAATTGAATTATACATTCAGGAAGGTGATGAGAATAATGGCAAATTTTATATGGCAGTTACCCCTGAAAACGGTTCAAAAATCGTACTATTTGACATCAATAATACCACACAACACCCCAAAGAAAAGTGTGCTGATGGATTTACTCACTTCGAATCTATGAAAATGTATTTGGGAGAAGATGACATCAATTATATGAAGAATGCAACTAAAAACTTGGTTATCTTTTGGGATGATTGGGAGCTATATCTAAATAAGAAGCCCTAAATAGCTGATTTGACTTCGCTCTTGCTCAATGTAAAATTTAACTGAATAATTCAATCTTATTTTTAGTCTAATGCCCTTCTTGATGTCATCCATTATTTGAAAAGATAAAAGCATAGCAAATGCAGAAGATGTTCGTTTTAGATGCTGTATCAGTCTAGCCTTAATCCCGTTTAGTCGTGCGCTTATCCTTGCCTAAAGAAACGGAATAATCTTCGGCATCACCGACAATTTTAATGTTAACAAAACTCTGCAAACGATTATTATCGGCATATTCAATCTCATCTTCCTGCTGCGGATCAACCTCTTCCCTATCCTTTCCGAAAAGCGTTTTAAATCCGGCACTTGCAATGAGACTTAATGGAACACGAATATAATACTCAATATTATAATCAACATCTTGCATACCGGAAATAACCAAATAGCCTAAAGAGGAATTAATGGTCATTTCTGGAATACTTATCGTTCCATTCTTAAAGTCAATATGATTTTTAAGTGTATCGAAACGAACCTTATTTACATTTTTATCTATAAAATATTCTTTGAGTTCAACAATTGGTGCATAATTCAGCAGGCTACCATTTAAGATCATCAAATCAATATGCACTTCTGAGTCATCCAAAATAGGAACCATATCTGCATGCATATGAACTTTACCGGTAATAGTACTCGTTATTTTTCCCTGTATATTTTCAGATACCAAATGGTCCTGACCAAAATTTTCAAACTTGAATAAAAGTTTTTCCAAATCAATTCCTTTTAATTTCAAATTCGGACTGAAATAGATCTTATCTTTATTTGACCCATTAAAATAGCCAGCCAATTCCATTTTACCTCCAGCTACATTTAAGCGCATGGTATCGATATAGATATAATGATCTGGAGTTGTGCGCAGGCGGGCATGCAAATCATCCAGTATATAGCGGTGATAATTTAAGTGATCAATGTCCAAATCAATCGTCATCATGGAAAAAGGCAATTCGTAAATATTGAACACTTCTTCGTGTTCTGAAGAATTCGCAGCTAATTGACCTGGGGGTGTATTATAATTAAATAACTCATCTATATCCAAATGTGAAGCTTTTAAGCCAACGTGATTATCCCTTTTTCGAATGGCTTCATCCTCTCCAAAATAGTAGTTCATATCGAGGTTAAATTTGGATTTACCAATTTGTCCAGCCAACTCCTCTATAACGATATGTTCATC
>JALQVX010000247.1 GCA_023263555.1 Crocinitomix sp. | reverse complement strand
TGCGGTAATCAACAACTTAGGTTATGACGCTGGAGAATCTAAACGAAATGAAGAAGCATTTAATAAACTGCCGAAATGTTGTCAGTCTCCGGGTCATTGCAGCCGAGACTAATTTGAAAAAATAAATAAAAAGCCACCCTCCCCGATTCGGAGGGTGGCTTTTTTTATGCGAGACTTTCTTGTTTTGGATTATTTGAATACATTTGTGAACTCCCAGAATCCTTTTGTTATATGAAAAATTATTTTGTTCTTCTTCTTTGTTTTGGGGTTACTTTCAAAGCCTTCTCGCAGAATCAAAGTGATTTGAAGGGTAATAGTGCATATAAAAAATACGACAATTCTTTTATCACGCCTAATTTAAGGGGGAAACATTCTGTTTCTTTGGATGGATTAATTGGCGTTTACGGTTCTCAAACCGGTGCTTTTATTGGCGCTGATGATAGCCCAAATGGAAATGTCGTTAATGAGTTCAGACCACGGGCCAATCAGAATTTCCAGGAATTACATTGGCAGATGTGAATACAGGAAAAACTTAACACTTTTATAAGTTCTATTCGAACGAACCGTGGATAGATGTTGATTTTTTAAATGACACTACCTTTGTTGGAATTCAGGATTCTTCAAACGTCCTTTACTTTTGGATGATCGAGGGTAAAAACGCTTACCTTAAAACGGATACCTTGAGTTTTGTATTGCAAGATTTTGAAGTGATCGATTCTGCAACGATTTGGCTAAACACAAAGCATTATGGGCAGTTTGTCTACAACCCTTACACGCGGATCCCCAAAAAAATACTCGATTATGGAGCAAGAGAAGTTTTTCTTAGGGGGCATTTCCTCGTTCTAGAAACCTTTGCGGGAGCGCTTGATTTTTATGATTTAAATGATCAATCACTTTATAATCGTTTTATTGGACATAAAGATAAAGTAACCGACCTGCAATTTCATCTTGATGGTGATAAGTTCGCTACAAGCAGTAATGATGGTACCATTCGATTTTGGAGTCTGTCCACTAAACAAACATTAGCCACTTTTATTCCGTTTAAGAATGAAGAGTTTGTGCTCATCACAGGTGAAAATTATTACTTGATGTCCAAAGGTGCAATGGATGAAATTGGTTTTAAAGTGAAAGGGAATTATTATTATCCCGAACAGTTTGATTTAAAATATAATCGCCCCGATCTCGTCCTTTCTAAATTGCAATTCTCGGACAAGGATCTCATTCAAGCATACCATCAAGCCTATCTTAAACGGTTGAAAAAAATGAACTTTAGAGAAGATCAATTACGCGCGAATTTTAATCTCCCTCAAGTTCAAGTTTTAGATCGTGCAAAAATTCCTTCTAAAACGAGTACTTATTCAATTCGACTTTCTCTTCTATTAAACGACGATCTTGTACCTATTGATCGGATAAATATTTGGGTCAATAATGTCGCTGTTCACGGAATCAATGGTATTGATATGCGATCAAGAAATGCACTCAAAATTGAAGAAAATATCACCGTATACTTAGTGGACGGTAAAAATAAAATTGAAATAAGTGTATTGAATCAAAGTGGTATTGAGAGTTATAAAGAAGTGATGGAAATTGAAAAAGAGGGGGGGAACTATGTTCCAAAATTATATGTAGCAGCTATTGGCACAAGTAAATATGAAGATGCACGCTACAATCTGAATTATGCAGACAAAGATGCCGAAGATCTTGCTTTTACGTTTCAACAAGCGAAATGTTTTGGAGAAGTAAAATCTTTAGTCCTCACCAATGAGGAGGTGAAATTAGAGAATTTGGCTCAGATTAAAACTTTTTTCGAGCAAGCGAACATCAATGATATTGTCGTTCTTTTTATTGCTGGTCATGGTGTCTTGGACGTTGATTTCAATTACTTTTTTGCAACCCACGACATTGACTTTAAAGATCCTGGAAAGAGAGGGGGTCCTTATGAAGCAATCGAGAAATTTCTAGATAGCTTAAAGGCTTTGAAAAAATTATTGTTCATTGATACATGCCATAGTGGGGAGCTAGACAAGGATGAAATTAAAATTGATTAAACGTCAAATTCGGTTGATGATTCTGAGAATGGAGAAATCATCTTCAGACGAGCAGGTGTCGCGGTGGCTTTGACTGATGATCATTTGAATCTTCAAAGCACCAATGATCTCATGAAATTCTTGTTTACCGATTTAAGAAAAGGGACTGGAGCAACCGTTGTATCTAGTTCTGGAGGTGTTGAATTATCGATTGAAACGAATCGGCTTAGAAATGGACTCTTCACTTATGTCCTCATTAATGGTTTAATGAGCGGAGATGCTGACTTAAATGAGGACGGTCAAATTCTGATTTCAGAGATTCAGCAGTATACTCAAATTAATGTACGCACCTTGTCCAAGGGATTGCAAACGGCAACTTCCCGAATTCAAAATACGGAATTGGACTACCGATTGTGGTAATTGCTGACCTTTCTTTAAAAATTCCCTTCGCTTTCATTCGCTTTGAAAGATAGAAAACTTACCTTTAAAGAAAAATTAGTGACATGGAATTTTTACCGGAAAAAATTGATCAATACGCCAATGATTTAACGACACCTGATTCGGAATTATTGCAGTCACTGGAGCGTGAAACGCATTTAAAAGTGCTCAGTCCACGCATGCTTTCTGGTCATTTACAAGGTCGTGTACTCAGCTTGATCTCTCACCTGATGCGTCCGAAGTATATTCTCGAAATTGGCACTTACACCGGGTATTCGGCTATTTGTTTGGCTGAAGGGTTACATCCCGACGGTCGACTTATAACAATTGATCGCAATGATGAATTGGAAACCATTTTATCGAAATACCTCTTAAAATCACCAAAGGCCAATCAAATTGATCTTCGAATTGGCTATGCAGCAGAAATTATTCCGACCTTACCAGACGGAATTGATCTCGTTTTTATTGATGCTGATAAACCAAATTATGCGACCTATTATGACTTAGTGATTGATAAAATGAATTCGGGTGGATTGATTTTAGCAGATAATGTTTTATGGAGTGGAAAGATTGTTGAAGAAATAAAGCCGAATGATAAGAGTACGAGGGCATTGCACGAATTTAATTTAAAGGTGCACCATGATTCAAGGGTAGAAAATGTCTTGATCCCTATTCGTGATGGAATTTTAGCCATCCGTAAATTATAAAATTGACCGACATGAATATATTAGATTTTAGAAGCGATACTGTGACAAAACCAACGCAGGAAATGCGCGATTTTATGGCGAAAGCACCCGTGGGGGATGATGTCTTTGGTGATGATCCAACAGTGAATGAATTGGAAGCTTTAGGCGCCTCAATTTTTGGTATGGAAGCCGCGCTTTTCTGTTCTTCCGGAACAATGACGAACCAGATTGCAATCAATGTGCATACGAATCCAGGTGATGAGGTGATTTGTCATGAAGAGGCACATATTTATCGATATGAAGGTGGAGGAATCGCACGCAATTCTGGTGCTTCTGTTCGATTCATTCGTGGAAATAACGGAAGAATTGATCCTAGTCAGATTATAGATAATATCAATCCGGATGATCAACATTATCCGAGAACTACATTGGTGAGTATCGAAGATACTGCCAATCGAGGAGGTGGGTATTGTTATGATTTTGAAGTGATTCAGGAGATTTCAAAAATTTGTAAAGCAAATAATTTAGCATTTCATTTGGATGGTGCACGGGTCTTTAATGCGCTGGAATTAACAAAGATAGATCCTGTCCTTTATGGACAACAATTTGATTCTATTTCCGTTTGTCTTTCTAAAGGATTGGGTGCTCCGGTTGGATCCCTTTTAATTGGTAAAAAGGAGTTTATTTCAGAAGCACGGAGGGTGCGTAAAGTGTTTGGTGGTGGAATGCGACAAGCGGGAATAATAGCAGCAGGAGGAATTTATGCACTAAAAAACAATGTTCAGCGTTTAGCGATTGATCATGCCAATGCGAAAAGGATTGAAAATATGCTAGCATCAAAAGAGTGGATAAAGGAGGTTTTACCCGTGCAAACCAATATTGTGGTGGCTCACGTGGCTGACGGAATAAATGAACTCGATCTTGTAACTGAATTACGTGAATTGGGTATACTCTGTGTAGGTTTTGGTAAAGGGAGAGTGCGCTTTACGACGCATTTAGACGTGTCATCTGAAATGATTGACGCCTTGGAAGGTCGATTACCGAATCAATTGAGTCGCTAAATATGAAATGGAAAAGACTATATAGCAATTTAGTGGTGATCTCTATCGTTGGGTTCTTGGCAAATGCATGTGGAGGAAATGATTGGAGTAGAAAAGATCAACGTAAATTATTGGATCGTTGCGAAGCTGAGGGTGGAACGTCGTCCTATTGCAAGTGCTATTTGAAGAATGCCATGGAACAATATCCAAATGCGGAAGATATTGAAACCATAGATTTTGAGTCCGCGGTTGAATTATCAATTGATTGTCAATAATGTATAAAATAACCATTTTTCTCATTTGTTTTATCGCTTTTTCATGTGGTAATGAAACGGTATCAGGGGATTCTATTTCAATGGAGGACTTTGCGGGTGAAACGGGTGAGTTAGTCGACGAGAACATAGAAATTCTTGACACAATCCGAGTTGATACCAGTGGGATACTCAATCAATTTTTTAGCAGCCAATTAGAGCAATTCGATACAATGAGTCACTCAAAATTTAATCCAATCGATCGTTTTACCTATAACCAAAAATTTAAAATTGAATTTAAGAGTAAATCGGATGTGACTTATGGTAAGGATAAAATGGTGGCGCCTAGGGCCTCTTTTTATTACTATTCCTTTGCAGATTCTACAAAAACTAAAAATGCATTTTACAACTGGCTCGATTGTTTTGGAACGGATTGCCAACAAATAAAACTTTTTGACGATTCTTCAGCTATTAAAATGCCACCATCTTATATCGCAGTTTATGATACTGTTATTCTTGTTGCTGATTATCGCTGTGAGGATGCTAAATTTAACTGGACGCCATTTCAAGATAGCCTAAAAGCAAAATTCGGAAGTACAGCAAGATACGAGTTGAACGTAAAATGTGGTGGACCAATAAAATGGAAGTAGTTATAGAATTTAGAGGGTATAGAAGGGTACAGGTAATATGAAGAAAATAAAAGAAGTAATAGCGCTGATCTGGAAATTTTTTCCGTTGCAATTGGTTTTTCTTCAATTAAAAAAAAGTCACTTTATAGTCGGTATTTGGGTACTATTCTTCGCGTTGATCACGCAAAATGTAGGAACCAAATACGGTATTCCCTATCTGTTTTTGTCACCCGAATACCTCGGAGATGTCAATTGGGCCTCTTATTTTATTCTCGGCTTTTCAATTGGAGGTTTTTTTATGGCTTATCACCTCTATAGTTATATCATTCTTGGTCCTTATTTTCCTTTCTTAATTACATTTTCACGTCCTTTTTTTAAATTTTCGATCAATAACTCCTTTTTTCCAATTGTCTTTTACTGCTTGCTTGTCATTAATATTTTCTCCGTGCAGCGTACCGAAGAATTAGTGTCGATTAGTGAAATATTGATGGAGATTTTCGCACTGACTATTGGCATAATTTTGTTTATTCTGACTTCTGTCTTTTATTTTTTTAAAACTAATCTTGATATACTCAAGGTGAAAGGACGTGCAAAGAAAAATAAAGGAAGAAGTTTATACAGTACTGCAGGAACGCTTTTTACGCGTGAAAATTATTGGTTCGATTCTGCTCCAACTGTCACGTATCAGCCCTCTTATTATTTTTCAACCATTTATAAAGTTAGTCGTGCACGAGCTGCAGAACATTATGATCGAAATGTCATTCGAGAAATTTTTAGACAAAACCACCTCAATGCGTCGTTATTTGAGCTCGCGCTGGTGATCTCTTTTATTACAATGGGACTTTTGCAGGACTATTCGTTTGTAATGATTCCTTCGGGAGCAAGTTTTTTTCTGCTGACAACCATTGTACTGATGGTTGTCTCTATCTTTTATTCTTGGTTTAAAGGATGGGCCCTAACCATATTATTTGCTGCTCTTATCTTACTCAATTTTATTTC
>JALQVX010000221.1 GCA_023263555.1 Crocinitomix sp. | reverse complement strand
CATCCAATGATTTAGAGCAAATTGCAATCGCCCCTTCTAATTCGGAAAAAATCTATGCCAGCCAATACCGCCGGTTATATATAAAATCACCTGGGATTGATGCATGGGATATGATTATCACGCCCGTCAATCAACCGATTACTGATTTGGAGGTCGATCCTGAAGATGAAAATATAATTTATGTATCCTATGGTGGATACACGGAGGAAGGTAAAGTTTATAAATCGATTGATGGAGGAGAAACGTGGATTAATTTTTCAGGAACCTTACCTAATTTTCCAATTACGTCACTAGAGGTGTATGATAGCCAACCCGGCGGTGTATTCATTGGGACGATTGGAGCAGTGTATTACCGTGATGATCGTTTTAGTGATTGGCTAAAAGTGGGTTGCTTGCCGAATGTCGGTGTTAATGATATTGAAATTCAGTATTTCACGAATAAAATTTTCGTTGGAACACATGGAAGAGGAATGTTTGAAGCTCCAATTGAATTCAATATTGCTACGATTTGGGAAGATGGGTTATCAGGAGAAGAAATAGTACTTTTATATCCAAATCCTGCAGCAGAAAAGGCTTCTATTCGCGCAAACGGAATTGATTTGTCTTCCGTGAACGTTCAAATCACTGATGCGAGTGGCAGAATCATTGAAGCAAGTTATGAATTAACAGAAAATGGTGAAATTGAACTCAATTGTGAGCAGCTTGACAAAGGAACTTATTTTGTTCTAATTCTTCATACAGATGGCTCTAAGCATTTGTTGAACTTGGTGAAATGGTAAGATTTTGAATGAGATCGTTGACCTCAACTTTTATTTCAAAGGGCGTTTATTTATTTTCAATCAAGTTGTACATTAAGTTTGACTAGAGTGTATTACCTTTGTGCAAATATTTACGGTTATGTACAAATTATTGATCCGACCATTTCTCTTCCTTTTTGATCCTGAACGTGTCCATTATTTTACTTTTACTATGATAAAATGGACTGCGAGAATTCCTGGATATCAAAAATGGAGAAGAAGTCAATATGTTGTTGAAGATAAACGATTGAACCGTGAATTATTTGGTTTAACGTTCAAAAATCCAGTTGGAATTGCTGCGGGATTTGATAAAAACGCCTTGTTGCTTAATGAATTGGAGGATTTTGGTTTTGGTTTCGTTGAAATTGGAACAGTGACGCCACGTGCACAAGAAGGAAACCCAAAAAAGAGGTTGTTCAGACTGAAGAAAGACCAAGGATTAATTAATCGAATGGGCTTCAATAATCAAGGAGTTGATGCAATCGCTAATCGATTGAAAGGGAAAACTACACAACTGATCATAGGGGGGAATATCGGCAAGAATACTGCCACGCCTAATGAGGATTCAAAACCAGATTTTATTGAGAATTTCACGAAATTACATCCACATGTGGACTATTTTGTTGTGAATGTAAGTTGCCCCAATGTGGGCGATAATGCGAAACTTCAAGATAAAGATTTTTTGGTGGATCTGCTGTCAAGTCTGATTACTGAAAACAAGAAATTTGAAGTGGAACGACCGATTTTATTAAAAATCGCGCCAGATCTCAATAGAATTCAATTGGACGAAGTGATCGAAATCGTGCTCGAATCTGAAATAGATGGAATTATTGCATCCAATACCTCTGTTTCACGAAAAGATTTAAAAACGTCTGACGAAGAATTGAAAGCCATTGGAAATGGCGGTTTAAGTGGATTGCCAATTCGAGATAAAAGCACAGAAGTGATTCGCTATTTGTCCGAAAAATCGAATAGAGCTTTTCCAATAATTGGAGTAGGAGGTATCCATTCGGCGCAAGATGCACTCGATAAAATTGCTGCCGGAGCAGACCTTGTGCAAGTTTATACAGGATTTATTTACGAAGGTCCGAAACTGGTAAGAAATATCAATCGTGCCATACTCAATTCAAAATAAGATGCTGAAATTAATAGAATGCCCTAGAGACGCCATGCAAGGGTTGCATGATTTTATTCCAACTGAAGTAAAAACAGCATACATTAATCAGCTGCTAAAGGTTGGTTTTCATACGATAGATTTTGGGAGTTTTGTTTCGCCCAAATCAATTCCTCAATTGCGGGATACAGCTGAGGTGCTAGAGGGGTTGGAATTAAATGGGAACTGCGAATTGTTGGCGATTGTTGCCAATCAAAGAGGAGCTGTAGATGCATGTGAATTTGATGAAATCGCCTACCTCGGTTATCCCTTTTCAATTTCGGAAACCTTTCAAAAGCGAAATACAAATGCTACCATTGAGGAATCGTTGATTCGTGTGGAAGAGATTCAAAATTTGGCCATTCAACACGATAAAAAACTCGTTGTTTATATTTCAATGGCTTTTGGAAATCCTTATGGTGATCCTTGGGATTTGGAAATTGCTGCGAAATGGAGTCAACGGTTATCAGCCGATTTTGGCATAGAAATTCTTGCCCTTTCTGATACAATTGGCGTATCTAATCAAGGGAATATTACTGAATTGTTCACGGGATTAATTAAGGATGTTCCTGCGGTAGAATTTGGCGCACATTTACATTCAACACCTTATTCTGTGCTTGAAAAAGTGACGGCAGCATATAATGCAGGTTGCAGAAGATTTGACGGCGCAATCAAAGGTTTCGGCGGTTGCCCAATGGCTGATGATGACCTAACAGGGAATATGCCAACTGAAGGAATGAAAGCCTTTTTTGATGATCAAAAAATTGGAACGACTATTGATGCTTATGAATTTCAAAAAGCTATGGAAATGGCGCTTGATGTCTTTCCTGTTTAATCATCTGAAAACCGTAACGAAAATGAAAAATTGGATTATTGGATTAGTGTTAGTTGGATTGTCGATTACAGCTTCTGCTGGAGATTTTACAGCCAAGGTAGATTATTTTGATGAAGTTCGCGTTTTAGGCAATTACAAAGTATTCCTTCAAAAAGGAGAGGCACAAAAGGTTGAAGTGAAGAATAATGCAGCTGAAATAATTGACGAGAAAATTATTTGCGAAGTAAAAGATAGTACCCTGACGATTAGAATTAAGGGAGATACGTATAAAGAAAGAGCGATTGAAGTATACATTACCTACACAAGCTTAAATTGGTTAACAGCTAAAAATGGATGCATTGCTGAAGTGATGAGTACAATGTCGCAAGACAAGGTTAATTTTAAAGTCGAGTCGGGCGGAAAAATTAAGGCAAAAATCGATTGCAAGCAAGTCGCGGCAGAAATAAATGCGGGAGGATCAATCCATTTAGAAGGTGTCGTTGACGACGCTACTTACAAAGTAAGTGCGGGAGGAACAATAGGTGTTGTAAGTTTGGATGCGCGTAAAGTATTTGCGCAAATTACTGCTGGTGGTGAAATTATTTTAAGAGTCAAAGAAGATTTATCTATAAAAATCTTGAGCGGTGGTAATGTTTCTTATATCGGAACGCCTGAAGCTTATGAACAAAGTATTACCTTAGGTGGTAAGATTAGTAAGTTAAAAGATCAATAAAATGAAATACCAGAGTTTAATCGTCTTGTTTATAGGTGCTGTAATGGTTGGCTTGGTCGCTTGTGGAGGTGATAAAGCAACTACTCAAATAGATGAGCAAGATCAATTTAAATCTGTTGTTACGATAATTGACACCACTTATCCTCCCCTTGATGAAACGGTTAAGAATGTGTTGGACAAGCTTCAAATTTGTACGCTGACAGATACTGTACTTACTTTACCGCCTTGCGAAGCCACTTTTTTCAGAGTTTTTCAATATCGTCCGGACAAAATGTTTTCGGATGGGTTTATCGTTGAAATGATTCCCGGCTTGTTTGGTTCGCCTGTTCACCAAATTGTGATTATCGAGAATTATTTTGGTAAGTACCGTATTGTTAATCAGTATTTGGGGAATTTGATTGAGATGCGGACGACGGCTGAAGGTTATAATGATCTCCTAATCGGGTATAGTGATCCTGATATCGGATTAGTCGCTATTCGACACGAATGGCAA
>JALQVX010000214.1 GCA_023263555.1 Crocinitomix sp. | reverse complement strand
AATTACAATACGTCGTTTTGTATTATCTCTCGAAATTTTAGCAGGACCTTTATCGTAAGAAATTGTTGCAAATTCAGAAAAAGGAAGCGTTCCACCACCGGGCAACTGAATTGACGTACGTTCCAAATCCGTTAAATCACGTCTATGTTCTTCGTCAAAACGAACCACCACATCAAACTGTTTCTCCCCTTCAAAAATAGTTCCTGCTGTTCCGCCGGCAAAGCCCATGGTTAAAATCGTATTCAATTCTTCAATCGTCACACCATATTTGGCCATTTTTGCACGGTCATAATTGACAGACATCTGCGGAAGTCCACTCACTTTCTCTACAGAAATATCGGCTGCGCCCTCCACATTCTGAATGAGTTTTTCAACCTCCAATGCTTTTTTGTACAGGATATCTAAATCTTCCCCCACAATCTTAATCGCTAGATCGGCACGAACACCCGTAATTAACTCGTTAAAACGCATCTCAATGGGCTGGGTGAATTCATAATCAACACCTGGAATCACCATGAGGGCTTCTTTAAAGGCATCTGTCAAATCATCTTTATTATCTGCCGTTACCCATTCACCTTTTGGACGTAATTTCACAATCACATCACTCTCTTCCATTGACATAGGATCGGTTGGCACCTCAGCTGCACCAATTCGACTCACCACTTGCTGCACTTCGGGGAAGGTTTTCAAAATTCGCTCAATTTCGGTCGTCGTTTCAATGGTCTTGGCTAAAGATGTACCTGTTTTTAATACCGGTTGAATTACTAAATCACCTTCGTCAAGCGTTGGGACAAATTCGCCTCCCATGCGCTGAAATAACATTAAAACTACCACGAGTAATAGAGAAGCCCCTGTTAAGACAATCGCTTTACTGCGCAATGCCCAATTGATAACTGGCGCATACATACGAGAGAGAAAACCTACAAAACGTGTTGAGATATTTCGTTTATTCGGATCAGTTGGCTTAAGGAAAAGCGCCGCCATTACCGGAACGTAAGTGAAACATAAAAGCATAGCTCCTATCAATGCAAAACAAAAGACGAGCGCCATAGGTCTAAACATCTTCCCTTCTACACTCACCAGAGAGAGAATTGGAATAAAGACAATGATGATAATGATTTGCCCAAAAATCGCTGAGCGCATCATCTTCGTCGTTCCGCCAAAGGTTACTTTATCAATGATCGATTGCTTTTCCTCAGGTGAAGCAGCATTGATTGCAAAACGCTCTGCCGTAATTTTAAAGGCAATATATTCGACAATAATTACCGCTCCATCTATAATAATCCCAAAATCAATCGCTCCTAAGCTCATTAAATTGGCATCTACACCAAAAATATACATCAAGGTGAGCGCAAAGAATAAACACAATGGAATGACTGAGGCGACTACGAGACCTGAACGCAAATTCCCCAATAATAAAACCACCACAAAGATGACGATCAAACATCCTAATATTAAGTTCTCAGCGACGGTAAAGGTTGTTTTAGCAATCAATTCACTGCGTTCCAAAAAGGCATTGATATGCAGTCCTGGAGGAAGATTTTTTTCAATCTCTTTCACTTTTACTTTTACCGCATCAATCACTTTTTTCGAATCGGCATCTTTCAACATCATCACCTGACCGAGTACTTTTTCACCCTCACCATTCCCCGTAACAGCACCAAATCGATTCGCTTTTCCTTCGCCAACTACAGCCACATCTTTTACATAGATCGGTGATCCGTTTCGAATGGTAACGACTGTATTTTCAAGATCCTCCATGGAGGTTGCTAAACCGTCTCCGCGAATAAAGTAGGTTTCATCTCCTTTTTCGATATAACCTCCACCCGCAACACTATTATTTTGTTGAACCGCATCATAGACTTCTGAAATAGAAATACTCATGGCGCGCAATTGCTCAGGGTTAACGGCAACTTCGTATTGTTTTAAACTTCCTCCCCACGTATTCACCTCAACCACACCAGGAATTCCAGATAATTGTCTTTTTACAACCCAATCCTGAATCGTACGCAATTCAGTAATTGAATAGTGATCGCGGTAGGCCGAATCAACATCAATCACATATTGGTAAATCTCTCCTAAACCCGTGGTGACCGGTCCCATAAAAGGGGTTCCAAATCCGTTTGGAATTTTTTCTTCGGCGCTTTTAATTTTTTCAGCAATCAATTGGCGGGGTAAAAACGTACCAATTTCATCATCAAAAACAATCGTCACAACCGATAAACCAAATTTAGAAACCGATCTAATTTCTTTCACATTGGGCAAATTTGCCATTTCTAACTCTACCGGATAGGTTAAAAATTTCTCCACCTCCTGGGTAGCTAAATTTCGTGAAGTCGTGATGACCTGTACTTGGTTATTCGTAATATCTGGTACGGCACCAATCGGAATATTCATCAGCGAATACAAACCTGACCCGATAATAAAAACCGTAAATAGGATAACGATAAACTTGTTTTGAATGCTAAACCGTATGATTTTTTCTAACATTTTGATTCTGTTTTTGAACGAATCAAATGTACGGAGGACCGCGAAGAATTTCCTTTAGATTAACTTAAGATCTCCTTAAAAAACACGGCCGCTTTTGTGCCTTTTCCCAATTCACTTTCAAACGAGATGCGCGCATCTATGGCGTTTGCTGCCTTTTCAACCAAGGATAAGCCCAAACCTATTCCCTTAATGGAAGGATGTTTAAGTGCGCCTGAACGAAAAAAGGGTTGAAAAATTTTAGTCAAATCTTCCTGCGCAATGCCAATCCCTTGATCCTTAATCTCACAACAGAGTTCTTGATTTTCTTCACGCAAGAGAATCGCAATCACGTCATCATTCTTTGAGTATTTGATGGCATTGCTTACTAAATTATCCAAGAGCAAATCGGCATGAAATTGATACACAAGCCAAGCATCTGGGCAATCGTCTGCTAGCACCTGAATCGACACCTTTTTTTCATTGATACTGGATTTGTGTCGCTCAATAATCGAATCGACAAGCACCTTAATTGAAACCGTTGTATCGCCTTCCAAACGTGCATCATTATCAAAGCGTGCAAGGGCTAATAATTGATCAATAATGGCTGCCATTCGGTCAATATCAACCAACCCTAATCCAATTTTTTCACGATACTCTTCCTCCGTACGTGGTTTACGAACCAACACTTCTAAAGTACCACGCAAAGCCGCCAAAGGTGTGCGCAATTCATGCGAGGCATCTGATGTAAATTGTCGCTCACGTTCCAAGGCACTCTCAATGCGAGAAAGTAAACTATTAATTGAATCCGCAAGATCATACAATTCGTCTGTATTCGAAGGCAATGGCACCCTCTCCTTCAAATTATACTTTGTAATTCGGTTCGTTGTTTCTATAATTTGAACGACAGGAATAATACTTCTCCCCGCCAAAAAAGAAGAGATAAAGAACAACCCAATTAAGACAATCGGAAATAAAATAAAAAGCGTCATGCGCAAATTCTCCAATACCATTAAGGAAGCCTCTAATGACATGGCTGCAACAATATACCCCTTCAATTCCTTTTTATAATACATAGGAATTTGCACCTGTCTCACATTCACCTCGTTTAAATGACCGTTAAAATGACTTCCAAATTCATTCTCTGCCTGAAAACTCAATTCATTTTCTTTTAAGTTCGGTGATTTATCCATCACCTCCCCTTCTGCATTTAAAATTTGTAAAAAAACTGGGTTGACTTGCACTTGTTTGTGCTCATGCTCTTCCCATTCCCCTTTATTGATAAAGTGAATCGTCTCTCCTGTAATGTCAATTTCCGATTTATGCTTATTCGCCTCAAACGAAAGGTCATTGTCTAAATTTGCATACACCGTTTCTTGCACAATAAAATAAACCGTTCCAAAAACGAATAGAATAATGATAGCCGTAGCCAACATAAAATGGGTCGCTATGCGTTTTTTAAAACTCATCCTTCTTTCGCTATATAGCCAATTCCTCTTACCGTATGAATCAAATTTTCATCCTCCGACAACATCAATTTTTTCCGCAAGGCGTTAATGTACACATCAATCACACTGGTATTATAATCAAAGTGAATGTCCCACACCGTTTCAATAATGCGCGTGCGCGTGCAGACTTGACCTTTATTTTCAACCAACATTTCAAGCAAGGCAAATTCCTTCTGTGTCAAGGCAATTTCTTCACCGTTTTTTGTTACTGTATGGGCCGTTTTATTAATGGCTATCGGTCCCAATACCAAATCGGCTTGTCCACCAGCAAGCGGTCGCAATTGCACCCGAATTCGCTCTAATAATTCATCAAAATGAAACGGCTTTTTAATGTAATCATTCGCGCCTACTTGCAAACCAAAAATGGTCTCTTTCACCGTGTCCTTTGCCGTTAAAAATAAAACCGGCACCGTTGGAAATGATTTTCGGAATTGCGTACAAATTTCAATGCCACTTTTACCTGGCACCATCCAATCTAAAATCAGCAATTCATAGTCTCCCGTTAGCGCTAAGTCCAGTCCTTCGTCTCCATCACTTGCCCAATCTACGGCATAGCCCTCCTCCTCTAATCCTTGTTTCAAGAAATTAGCAATACCAAGCTCATCTTCAACTAACAATAGGCGCATGATGCAAAGGTTGAATAAAAAAGGTGAAATCGAAAATTTCTTTCCTTAAAGTTTGCTTAAGATCACACACAAAAAGGATCTATCGTTCGCAGGCATGAGTTGCGGTAGCTTTAAAATAAAAAGTTGGGCGTGCCCCAGCCACTCGTGTACTCGGTCTGGGTCGCAGTATTCCGGGCTCACTGCCGTTCGGTGCTGCGCACTAAACCCTGCATGTTGCTCACGCTTTTTTATTACTGCTGGTCAACTTTTGTAAGACTAGTAAAACAACGAAAACGTATCTGTTAAATATGAGTTGTCCCAAGGATTCAAATCATTCATGGTGAATGAGTTACTTTCCGATAGTTGCGGCTATGTGTCTACCGGGTGATCACCTCGTTAATAATACCAGCGCCGTTGATTTTGTCATCTAGGTAAAATTTTTTCCATAATTGTATACAATTAAGAAAAGGTGTTATTATCTTTGCAAAAATTTTTTCTAAACTAGATTAGCATTAAAAAAAACTTCCACATGAAATATTTCGGCCAACACGCTTTGTTCCTATTATCTTTTATTCTCTTTTCTCAAACAGCCTTTGTGCAAGAATTGGAGTGGGTCAGTAAATTTGGGTCCACGAGTAACGATATTTCATACTCAGTAGCAAATGACGCTGAAGGAAATTTATATGTTGCTGGTCAATTTTCCGGCTCTGTGGATTTTGATCCAAGTGCTGATGATGATATACTAACAGCCTCAAGTATTGATGGATTCATATTAAAACTTGATGCTGAGGGCAATTATCTGTGGGCTAAAAAAATTGGAGGCCTTGGTGATGATTTAATCCAATCTATTCATATTAGTTTGGATGGAAATATCGTGATGGGAGGGCAATTCAGTGGAACCGCAGATTTGGATCCAGGTATTGGTATCGCTGAATACACATCTGCAGGGTTGAGAGATGGTTTTATTCTTGTATTGGATCCATTTGGAAACTTTATTTGGTCCAAGGTTTTTGGTGGTTTATCAACTGATTATGTGCAAGATATAACAACTGATGTGGATGGAAATGTATTTTGCATTGGTTATTACAGCGGAGCAATAAATGTAGATCCAGGGGCGAGTGAACTCGAGCTTATATCAAATGGTCAAACTGACATTTTCTTCGTGAAGTATAACGGCACTGGTGATTTTTTAATCTCAAAGAGTATTGGTGGAACTGGAATTGATCAAGGATATGGAATTGTCTCCGATTTGAGCGGAAACGTTTATCTAACTGGTTTTTTTTATTCAACAGTTGATTTTAATCCCGGGGTAGACGTTGAGAATATCACTTCCAATGGCTTATCGGATGTTTTTCTTCTCAAATTAGATTCAGACTTTAACTTTACTTGGGCACAAAAATCAGTCTCTGGCCCCAGCAATAATAGAGCATACAGCATTGCTCTATATGACAATAGTTACCTATACCTGACCGGAGGTTTTAATAGCACAGCAGACTTTGACGCTAGCATAGAATCAATGAACCTTACTTCAAATGGAAATGCAGATGCTTTTATTCAAAAAATTGACTTAGACGGAAATGCGATTTGGGCTAAAAATATTGGAGGTACATTATACGATCAAGGAACATCTATTACTTTTGATGACTTTGGTAATGTATATGCAACTGGATATTTTGCAAGCGTTTCAGATTTTGATCCTGGTGCAGGATTAGCTGAATTGACCTCATATGGAGGTAACGATACGTATGTACTTATGCTCGATTCACTAGGTGATTACTCATGGGCCGTTCAGTTCGGAGGCACGTCTAACAACCAAGCTAACTCCATTTCAGTATTTAATTCAACTTCTGTTTATACTGCTGGAGAATTTATTGGACCGACGAATTTTGACCCGATCGATTATTACAATTTATCACCTGCTGGGGGGCGCGATATTTTTGTTCATAAGTTATACCACTGTTTTGAAACAACAAGTAGCATAGACACTTCTGCCTGCAACAGTTACTTATCACCGAGTGGATTATACACCTGGACGGAAAGTGGAATTTATAGTGACACGCTTGTAAATGCCGAGGGTTGTGATTCTGTGTTAACCATTAATTTGTCAATTTTAGACGCTTCCGAATCGTTTATAACTGAAAATGCTTGTGATTCCTACATTTCTCCGAGTGGTTTATTTGAATGGACAGAAACAGGTATATATACCGATACACTCATCAATTATTTAGGTTGTGATTCAATTATAACAATAGACCTTACCGTTAATTATTTTTCTGTTAGTGAAATATCTGTGACAATTTGTGAATCATACACATCTCCGAGTGGCGAATATGTCTGGGATGCCTCAGGTGTCTATATTGACACCATTGATAACTACTTTGGTTGTGATTCGATAATTACCATTAATTTGACTATTCTGGATGTTTCTGAATCGTTTATAACTGAAAATGCTTGTGATTCCTACATTTCTCCAAGTGGTTTATATGAATGGACAGAAACGGGCATCTATACCGATACACTCATCAATTATTTAGGTTGCGATTCAATTATAACAATAGACCTTATTATTAACACCTCTGACTACGAAGTGAGTGTGCTTGGAAATACTATATCTGTAGTAGCAGCAGGAGCAACTTATCAGTGGATTGATTGCAACAACGATTATGCGGTTATTGATGAAGCAACCGGAGCTGACTATACACCAGAATCAGGTTCAGGTAACTTTGCCGTCATAGTTAATCAAGGAGAATGTTCTGACACGTCAGATTGTTTTTTAGTTTCTGACGTAGCATTAGAAAATTATGAAAGAAATATGCTTAACATATATCCCAATCCAACAGCAGGTAAGATAACTGTTGATAATGTGAATTTGGATTATCAAGAAGCCATAATAGAAGTATTAGATATTGACGGTAAATTAAGAGATAAATTTATT
>JALQVX010000145.1 GCA_023263555.1 Crocinitomix sp. | reverse complement strand
AGGGTCGTATAATGCAGAAACGAATCTCTATTTTTTTGATCTGGACACAATGGATGTTAATTATCTCGTCTTACAGTATCACCGTTGGTTTGATGCTTATCTGGCCTATCACTCAGATCACATACGGTCGGGTCATTTTTTGTCGTGTTTGGATACTTTTAAGACATACGCAATCGAGGCCTACGACGGAATTGATAATCCATTTTTTATCACCTATGTGCGATACGATATTGCGGAAATGGAGCAAGTTAAAGGAGGTAATAGTTTGAGTAAAAAGCGACTTGAAACGTATATGTCATATATCGATCCATTCCCGGTTTATTTTGAAAATGATCGTTATATGAAATTTATTAGCGCATTTTATGATAAAGAATTTAGAGAGTACTTGCCAGGCACAGAACAAGAAATCATGGCTGCAATAGGAAAGAGTTCGCCAACACTTTTGATGCATGCGCTGAAACGTGACATTTTTTTAGCCAAACCCGAGTTGAGAGAATTAGTCATGATTGACAAATTAGGAAAAGCGTTTTACAGTGAAATTGATTTACAGAAGAATATTCTCACCATACTGGATTCTGTTTCTGAACAGGCTACTTCTACCAGTAATGCAGCTGTAGCCCGCAATGTCCGCAATTACATTACTAAACTAGAACCAGGTTATCCAGCACCAGCACTCGCGATAAAAGGAGACGGGGATGATTTTATTACTTGGGCGGATTATATGGGTAAATTTGTTTACCTCAATTTTTTTGCAACTTGGAATGATCGCTCTGTGGCAGACATGGAAATCATTCGTAAACTCGTGAATAAATACGACGAAGATGTTGCCTTTATTTCGTTTTGTGCGGATAAAGATTCAACGAGCTTCAATACGTATATGAAGGAACACCCTGAATATACGTGGGACGTTTTTTATATTGGGGAAGAGCATCCCTTACTCAATTCTTATAATATCTCAAGTTTTCCCGATTATTTTTTGATTGATCAGGACGGTTTTATTTTTGCCTCACCGGCCTTGGCTCCTAGTCCAAACGGTAAGTATGAGTCGATTGATAAAACCTTGTTTGAAATTAAAAAAGCATTGCATCCGACGACACAGCCACGAGTGGGTGAACGTTAAATGAAGTAGGGTATGAAAACGAGTGCGGCAATCATTACAGCGAAAAATGCTGCAATTAGAACAGCTCCAGCTGCAATGTCTTTGATTTTCCCCAATTGCGGCTTGCGTTCTTTTGAGATATAATTCACCGTTTCTTCTATTGCCGTATTTATCGCTTCAGTAATTAAGACCAAGGCAATTGCAATTGAAATGAAACACCATTCTATCCTCGTAATATTCAATACAATTCCAGTTACAACGACGATAACTGACGCCGCCAAATGAATTTTTGCATTTCTTTCATCTCGAATGAGAACCCGTATACCGGCAATAGCACATTTAAAGCTGCGTAATAGTTTATTCATTAGACCGCCATATTTTATTAAAGTTGACTTCTGCTGCTGATATTTAAGAAGAATGGAGTGACTATTAGTCCTAATAGTGCACCGGCAATAAAGGTGGCAACAAAGTCACCCAACGACTCTCCATTACGTAAGATAAGTGTAATTAGCGTAACAACCAATACGCTTGACCAATACTTTATAGTATGCTTCATGTTGGACAAATCAAATTGTTCTTGTTTGGGGGCGATAAGAACGGTAAGAATAATCATTGCTCCAAGGACAGAACTCAATGTCTGGAGAAAATCTGCTTTTCTAATCAAGACATCAAAGATAACCGTAGAGCCTTGAAGAAGGGGGATATGACGCACAAAAAAACCGTTAGTATGTGTAAAAGCATCCCAAAAGATATGTGAAAAAATACCTATCAAAGCCGAATAGATGAGGACAAACCAATAACGTTTCACCCATTTTATCCAATCTAATCCCTGGTAGAGTATAAAGTTTTTACGAATGCTCGCCGGAAGGTGCTGAATAAGTGCGTCACGTACCAACAAATGAAAAATAAAACACAATATGATCGTAAGAGGTAGGTCAAAGTAAAAGAGACCGGGAACGCTATGCCCATGTACTTTTTCCATTCGCATTTTAATGAAATATTCAAAATCAGGTGACATGCTACCTATGATCAAACCGGTGGCAGATATTTTAGTTGGATTTAGTTTAACCAGTGGCAAGATAATGGCGGGATGGCAAAAGGTAAAAGGCATAAAAGACGGTTTTTAATAGTTAGCGCTAAGGTTATATCAAACGGAACGAATGACGCATTAGTGTTTTTAAGGTCAATTATTTTGATGAAATATTTAATTCGGTGCGACAATCGCTCAAGGACGTAAAAAGCCAATCGTTCAGATTAATCTTTCGTATAGGGGGTGTTTTTTTGCCGCGTAAATAATCTTGTTTAAGGGAGGGTATCATTTCTGGAACGATTAGTAAACAAAGAAATAGATAAGCAATGGCTAAAGGATTATAGGATTTATTTCCAATTAGAAAGGCATGGATTTTAAGTTCGTCCCGCATATCCATACTGTATCCTAATAAGATATGCTTCAAGTCATGCCGAATAAGGTTGGGCTGAAAGGAAAGCTTCGCAGTCTTTAATGTTTCATAATAAGTGAGTCCTAAGCTTCCGCTCGGCATTTTTGAAAACGCATCAAATTCATAAGGAACTTCCCTCTTTCTGATCAATACTCCAGACAAACGCGTTGCTTGAACGGTGATCCAACTAACTATTCGCCATCTCATACTAAGGTTGAATTAAGGTTAAATAAAGCGGATAAACGGCTTCTAATCGCTTGAGTAAATCGTACTCATAGATGGTAAAAGAACGCCATGTTGTATCTAGTTTTTTCATTCTTAACTGATTGCGTTTCCAATTGTAGCGAATCAAGAGATCGTCCCATTCTTCCTCCGAAAGCACCGTTTGCGCGGATACAGGGTGCGCTGCATAATATGTAATGAGTCGTGGATAGGCTTCGTCTTGCATCACCGCGAGATAATGAAAGTCTACTTGTTCTGCAGGCAAAGCTGTGAGATTGTAGTTGACAATGAGTTTATCCCAATTCATTAATCCATTCAGTGAAAAGCAGGTGTAAAAAAGTAAAGTTGTTTTTCGAATGAGCATCCAAACGGTTTCCCCTTTCTTCACTTTAATCCATGTTAGAATGAGACCAATGGCCGCAAGTAAAAGGTAAATATAAACACCTATTCGCTTGTAGGTGAGTCCCCAATGAATGATATACTCATGGTTTTTTATAGCGGTGGTTACCACCATCATTAGATTGAGGGAAAGCCAAAATAG
>JALQVX010000090.1 GCA_023263555.1 Crocinitomix sp. | reverse complement strand
AAGATTACGACAGTTCTTTCAGGTGTTGTTGGTGTCATCATTCTTTCCATGTTAATTGCCTTCATCACGACAACCTTGGAAAATGTCTTCTATAATTTCAGAAAAGGACGGGGAAAGGTGATTGAAGAAAATCATACCTTGATTCTAGGTTGGAATGAGCGGGTGGTTGATATTATTCGGGAATTAATTCTAGCAAATGAAAGTGAAAAACGAGCCAGTGTTGTTATTCTATCGAAATTGGATAAGGAAGAAATGGATGATTTAATTGCGAAACGTTTGCCAGACACTAAAACGACACGGATTGTGACTACAACAGGCGATTATGCTAATTTGAACGAGTTGAAAAGAGTGAATCTTGAGAAGGCTAAATCTGTTATTCTTCTCGCTAATTGTTCGGATAGCGCTGGAATCGAAGCGCAGGTTGATTCAGACGTTCAATCTGTTAAGGCAATCATGGGCATTCGATCCATACAAGGAGGTGATAATCGCATTCCAATCATTACTGAAATTTTTACTGAAGAGAAACGTCAATTGATTAGTTTTTTTGATGATGAAAATATTATCGCCTTAGACAGTTGGGATATTATGGGTAAATTATTGGTGCAAACTTCTCTCACCAGTGGTTTAGAAATGGTCTATAACGAAATTTTATCCTTCGACGGATGTGAAATTTATTTTCATCAAGCGGATTGGAAAGGTGTAACGTTCGGTGAACTTCCTTATCATTTTGCAGATGGGATTCCTTTGGGTGTCTATAATGAGACCGAGGGTATGACATTGCGTCCTGAGTCAGATTATAAAATGAAAAAAGAAGACGATTTAATTATTTTGGCGGAGGATGATTCTACCATTCAATTTCTACCTTCTTCGATTGTTAAACCTAAACCATTAAAAATCGCAAGTGGCTCACTCGAAAAAAAGGCAAAAAACATTCTAATTCTAGGCTGGCATAAAGTCGCGGAAGTATTCATTCGCGAAGCAACTGACTACCTAGACGAAGGATCGACTTTTAAAATCATTTATAAAGAAGAAAGTGTTGAACTGCAATCCAAAGTGAATGCGCTGAAGGTTCAGTATCCCGACTTTAAGATTGAGTTGCATGAATCAGATAGTTTAAAATATGAGGAACTGCAGAGAATAGGACCATTTAACTATGATAATGTCATTATTCTATCGCAGGATCTGGATGATCGAAGTGCAGACAAAATTGATTCAGACACACTTATTATTCTCCTTTGGCTTCGGAAAATCAAAGAGGGGGGTAATCACGATAATACAAAAATCATCACGCAAGTGCTTAACTCAGAAAACCAAGAAATTATTACCCAAACGGATGTGGATGATTTCATCATTAGCAATAAATTAATAACTATGATCTTAGCGCAGTTAAGCGAAGCTCCGCTCATTAAATTAGTTTATGATGATTTGTTCTCCGAAGATGGAAGTGAAATTTATGTAAAGCCAGCTCATCTTTATTTTGAAACCTTTCCAAATAAACTTGTTTTTGCTGACTTAATCGGAATCGCAGCTCAACGAAGTGAGGTTTGCTTGGGAATTCGAAAAGCGAGTTTAAGAAAAGATGCACAGTCTAACTTTGGTGTAAAACTTAACTTAGATAAAGTGGAAGAAATTGTGTTAGAAGAGGGTGATTTTTTGGTCGTTTTGTCTGAGGATGAAATGTAAAAAAAAGTGATAATTTTCGAAAAAAAAGTTGCATTTAGAAGCTGAAAAATGGAAATAAAACGACTATCTTAGGCGAATTATCAATTTCCAAAAAATAAAACGTAAAAAATGAGTGAGATAGCAAAAATTGAATTGGAAGGAAAATTTTATGAATTCCCTGTAATTACTGGTACTGAAGACGAAAAAGCAATCGATATTTCGTCACTTCGTTCGGCCACTGGTTATATTACATTGGATAGAGGGTTCAAAAATACCGGTTCATGTATGAGCGCTATTACTTTTTTGGATGGTGAAAAGGGAATTTTAAGGTATCGTGGTTATCCAATTGAGCAGTTAGCCGAAGAGGCCTCTTTCTTGGAAGTAACTTATCTTATTTTAAAAGGAGAATTACCAACAAGAGAGCAATTGGCTAATTTCGAAGCAACGATCGATAAACATACGTTGGTTCATGAAGATATGAAACGATTCTTCGAAGCGTATCCTGCACAAGCACATCCAATGGGTATTTTGGCTTCTATGATTTGTTCAATGTCTACATTCTATCCAGAATCGCAAGATCCGAACAGATCAAAAGAAATGTTCGATTTATCCATCAATCGCTTATTGGCTAAATTGCCTACGCTAGCGGCTATGGTCTATAAAAATGCTATGCGTCATCCGTTTATGTATCCTAAAAATGATTTAGGGTATGTAGAAAACTTCATGTATATGATGTACGGAATGCCGACGGAGGAGTATACCCCGAGTCCAGTTATCGCAAAAGCACTGAACAAATTATTAATTCTTCACGCAGATCACGAGCAAAACTGTTCGGCTTCTACGGTTCGAATTGTTGGTTCTTCTCAAGCGAATTTATACGCTGCAATTTCAGCTGGTATTTCCGCTTTATGGGGTCCTCTTCACGGTGGAGCAAATCAAGCGGTTATTGAAATGCTTGAAATGATTCAAAATGACGGCGGTGATCTTGACAAATGGATTGCTAAAGCAAAAGATAAAGATGATCCGTTCCGTTTAATGGGGTTTGGTCACAGAGTATACAAAAACTTTGATCCACGTGCAACAATCATTAAAAAGGCATGTGATGATATTTTGGATGAATTAGGTGTTCAGGATCCGACATTAGCAATTGCTAAAAAATTGGAAGAAGTGGCGCTTAATGATGAATATTTCAAATCAAGAGGTCTTTATCCAAATGTTGATTTCTACTCTGGTATTATTTACCGCGCAATAGGAATTCCAACTGAGATGTTTACAGTCATGTTTGCACTTGGACGTCTTCCAGGTTGGATTGCTCAATGGCAAGAAATGTTGGATAATAATGATCCTATCGGTAGACCAAGACAGGTATACACAGGTGCCGTAAGACGCAACTATGTTCCTATGGACGAAAGATAATCTTAAACCATTATAAAATTAAAAACCCCGCCTTTCAGGTGGGGTTTTTTCGTTTGTTGAAGTGCATACTACGTATTTATATGGGATCAAGTCCAAAAGTTGGGGATTTAAATAAATTTTAGGTAAGCTGCAGAAAAGGACCACATATAGAATAGCTCTAAACTTGGGTCAACTTTGCATTTTTGATAATAGTGAAAATTTGTATTAATTCTTCAAGGATTTTTCCTTTCGTTTATTTTTAAAAGAGAAGATCGTGGACCAATCGCTTACTATTAAACGTTGCAAAAATGGTTGACGC
>JALQVX010000053.1 GCA_023263555.1 Crocinitomix sp. | reverse complement strand
GCTTCTTCTTTTAGCGATAATTCTTTCTTCAACTCTTCGGCGTGATAAAGAAGATATTTGCGAAGCTGTTGAAAGGTTTTATTCGCAGGATCATTAATTTGATTCCAGTTTCTTGTATCACCTGTTTTAGCAATTAATTTTGGAAGGATTATCTCCGTCAAAATCTTTTCATCCAAATCAACCCCACCTAGAAAATTATTGCCATTGTTGTCCACTACCTTCATTTCTCGGGCATCAATTTTCACAATTGCTGCGTCGAATGTTCCTCCACCAAAATCGTACACCAACCAGTTTTGAACCTCAGATAACTGTAAATTATTTTGGTTGGAATAGGCTAAACAAGCCGCAATAGGTTCTTGTAAAAGAACGACCTCTTTCAACCCGGCTTGATAACCTGCTTTTTTTGTCGCATTGGACTGAATTGTATCAAAAGAAGCAGGAATTGTGATTACCGCACTTTTAATTGTTCCTTGAAGCGAGAAATTAAACAGTTCTTTTAAAACCAAAGCTGATAAGTCTATTGGGGAAGTCATTTGATCAACTCCTTCCACTTGATAGGTTTCAACCGTTCCCATTCGTCGTTTGAACGAAGAAAATACACGTTCAGGATTTGTAAGCAATTGTTCGTTTGCCTTGTCCCCAATCAAAATTCGCTCAGCTTTGAAAGCGATTACAGAAGGCAATGTTTCTTTGAATCCAACTGGATTTTTTAAGACGGACACCTTGCCATCCTTGAATTGAGCAATACCTGAATTGGTTGTCCCTAAATCGATTCCAAAATTAATATACCCCATCCCTATTCCACAATTGTTATTCCTTTTTGCACTAATACATTTTGTCCATTTTCCAACTGATAAATAATGGGCTTTAAAACCTTTACAACCTTCGAATCGGCATGTAATGAAGTGGAGATATTTGCTTCAATATCTGTATCAGTTTCTTTATAGAGTCGACCGATTGGATCAATTACCGTGTAGCCTAGTTCTAATAGTTCTGACTCTATCCGGCGCAAATTTCGCTGAATGCCGTCGTAGCCGTTTGTCGCTGACTTTAACTGAATTTCCCAAATTTGGTTGATAATGGATAGCATAAATAAGTTTTGATCAAATATACCTAAACTTCTGTTTTTAATGAAATATCAAAGGCTAAATTGATCATGCACACCTCCTCAAGTGAAGAGGAAGTCTTTTCTAATCGTGATTTACCGTTTCAATCAATAAATAGTCACAAAATTGAATAAAAGCATTCTTAAATGAAACATGTTCTGAATTTTAAAGTTATTTTTAGTGCCCTCAGAAACGTGCTTTGATTAAACGTCAAACACCACTTATTCATGTCAAAAGCAAATAGTAAATAAGATGTCAATATTAGTTCAACTCGAAAAATATGGAATCACCAAGGATCAGATCCATAACTTATCCGAAAGTGAAATTATTCGAATTGAGAAAAAGTTAAAGGCTGAAGCACGATTTGATGAAACGATTTCGATCAATGATATTGAAGCAATAATCGAATCCTTAAAAAACAACCAGCAGGAATTGGCGCTTTTTTTACAAGATGATTTTGCGATTTTACGAAGAATTATAAGCGCTCCTGACCGGGCATATGTGGCGAATTTAAGCAGTATTTTACCCGAGTCTTGCGACAATGATCGTTTTCGCCAATTTATTGAAGACTCATTCAGCTCAGAGATATCTCAATTCTTTGACAATTGCATTCAAAACGATTTTTACAATGCATTGTATAGTTTATTTCAATTCAAAGTTTGCCTCTCAGCGCGTTTTTTGGATCGTGTAAGAACAAAATTCGCCTCAAAAATTGTGTATGCAACAGAGTGCATTCGAATCGAAGTTAAATCAATCGAATTAAAAATTGATTTTGCATGTAATCCGTTCTTATATCGTGGATTAACACAGCTAGGAGCAGGACAATTTGATGATGAAATTCGTGACCTACTCAATACATCTCTTCATCATTCGATTGATACTAATCTCCGTTATCGCTTGATTTATGCTATGGGATTTTTCGAAACCTCAGATGCAAACATGGCCAGTTTATTGAAATCGAACCAAGAGATAGCCTATCGCAAAGGCGTGCGTGAGGTTTTGATCAGCGAAGTGACACAACGAAAAACGGGAAGTACAGCCATTGATCAAAGTTTGGTTCATCAACCCACTATAAATCGTCAAGCACCTGCAAAGAATGTTTATCAAGGTCGTCGAGAAACGCATGGTGGGGGAAGAGGAGCATTTAGTGTGACATTATCTGTCATAGCGCTCGTCATACTTATTATACGCGTCATAGCATACAACAGTCGGCCTTCGATTGATCATTACAACTATTCAACGAACTACCAGTCCCAAGACTTTGATGATCAGATTCGTCATATTTATGATATACAGGAGGAATCTGAACGAATAGAACGCGAAAAAAAGAAGGAAGAATTGAGACAAATTATTGAAAATGCTGAATTCAAACCTGAACTTAAACCGAATAGCAATGAATTTGAAGACGTCATAAATTATCTCAATAGCGACTCAGCAAATATTTTACTTACCGAAAACATTCCGCTCCGCATTGAAAAGACGGGTTTGAATAGGAGAACAACATTTGAGGGTGGCGTTGACAATGTGAACATCAGAAATTTAACCTATGAGCGCATGCTAATCATGATTAAATCACCAAAATGGGAACGTTGGGAATTTATCGAACCGGGTGATTCGCTATTAGTATCCAATACTGTGCGTGAATATAGAGTATACACAGGTTATGACCCTGAGATGGTCTCATATAGGAACGGCAATGGAGAGCAACGACGTCATTTCCGATTCAGAGAAGTAACGAATATGGCCTTAAAGGCGGCAAATATGCAAGATTCTTTCCACAGTATTTTCTACGAAAACAGTTATTATATTGTTGACTTTTGGTACGATAAAAAATTGCACTACTCTATTAATGGAGAAGAATAACAACGAAGTTAACTGCAAAAAAATTAGGCCTAAGGAAAGATAACCGCATACATTTTTGCAAGCATTGAAGCAATTACGATCAGCACAAACTAGCTACCACGTTTGGACCGTTTGTCAATATTCTTATTGAGTTGAATCATCACAAGTGACCAGAGCAGGATACAACAAATAAGCAATCCACTGATCCCTACAACTAACTTATTTTCTGACAATCCGACACACGCCATTAACGTCATTAAAAGAAGAATAAGTGGCCATTTAACGCGACTGATGAGCGGTTTTGATGGAAGGTCATCAAATGGATGAATCTTCGTTAAAAGCGCTATAATTCGATCCAAATCTTCGATTTGGGTTGAAATCAGAATTGGACTGAGTTTACGAGCTCCTACTATTTTAATGATTCCCTTTTCACCGCGTTGAATCGATTTAATTTCATGAAAAGGGATAATTAACGGGGGAATATTCAGTTGTTCGCGGATAAGTTGATCCTCCTCAACAGTTAGGGTATAACTTTCAAAAGCGGTTTTGAGTCGTTTTATCGAACGGAATAAAACCAACGCTATGAAAAAGACTAAAATCGGAATCAAGAAAGGGGTATTTGAATTGAACCCGGCGAAACTTTCGTATTGAAATAGCCAATTGCAATTCCCGTAATTGCAGCCAAGGTCAGGATCGGTATGGATTTTATTAGAATGGATTTCTTGATTTCATCAAAACCGTTTTCTTTAATTTTAAATATCTCTCGCATCTTATGTTTGACGATTGACAATGAAGATAATTTAATTTATGCCATGAAAAAAGCCCCGTTCAACATGTGAACGGGGCTCAATATGATTAGAAAAGTTGAAGCTTATTGCTCTCCTTTTTCCATTTCAGATTTTAATGCAGATAACGCATCCAAATCACCTAAAGTAGATTTTTCGTTTGAGCTATTAATTGCATTAAC
>JALQVX010000036.1 GCA_023263555.1 Crocinitomix sp. | reverse complement strand
CGAAATTAACCATTGGTCTTGGTTGGGACCCGAATGAAGGAACTGGACATGCATTTGATTTGGATGCCTCTGCTTTTTTGCTCAATAGTGATCGTAAATTAAGTAAAGAATCTCACTTTATTTTTTACAATAATCAATGGCTTTTTGTAAATGAAAGTTTACATTCGCTGAAAGATTTGACGAATGACGTAGAAGTTCCAATCGGTAAAACGGTTGAATTGATTGATGGGAATAAACTCTTGCTCTCAAAAGATCCAGGCGGCCGCGTTGTTACAATTACAATTACGAATAAATAATTTAGAGTATAGATTACTAAAATTGCAGAAATGGAACTGAACATGGACAGCTAATAAACACAAAAAACGAGCGACTATAGACTCCTAGACTAAAGACTAACAACTAACAACTAATTAACTAAAAAAAATGATTATTCTACTTTCAATTTTCTTAATCGCCGTGTGTTGTGTGATTATCTGGCGTGCGAGTGATGGCTTCGAAGCGGCCTCTGAATATTTGGGTCGTAACCTCACAGATGGGGTACGTGGAGCAACGATCAATGCCATTGGGTCTTCAATGCCTGAATTGTTCACAACGCTCTTTTTCTTGTTTGTTTTGAAAGATAAAGACGGTTTTGCCGGCGGAATCGGGACCACTGCAGGGTCGGCAATTTTTAATGGGATGATCATTCCTGCCGTTGTTATACTCGTTGTTGTCATGAGAGGATTGACGCGTCACGTTGAAGTATCACGTAAGGTTCTATTGAGAGACGGTATTTCTTTGCTGATTGCTGAATTAGTGCTTATTGTACTTTTAGGAGGAACATCGTTGGATTGGTGGCATGGATTAGTCTTAATGGGTGTTTATGCACTGTATTCAATTTATCTGTTGCGTTCCATGAAAGGTAGTTCGAACGAAGAGGAGGAAGAAGAGGAGGACGAAGAAGAGGAGGAAGAAGAGGGAAATTCAGGTTCTTTCTTCAAAAATGTGGTTACATTAAATCTCGAACCGTTAATGGTGAAAGGTGAAATTAATTCGCGTAGTGCGTGGAGTTTATTGATCTTAGCAATGATTGTGATAGGGTCTGCTTGTTTATTATTGGTGAAGTCATGTGAGTGGTTGGGTGATTCTTTAAATATTCCGATCTACTTTATTGCCGTTATTTTGGCAAGTGCCGCAACGAGCGTTCCAGATACAATTCTGTCCATGAAAGATGCACAAAAAGGAAATTATGATGATGCTGTTTCGAACGCATTAGGAAGTAATATCTTTGACGTTTGTTTCGCATTAGGATTCCCTTTATTCCTATTCACAATGATTTACGGACCTATTACAATGAGTCCTGAAACGGTAGTTAACGTATCTGAATTGCGAATCTTACTCTTTATTTTGACATTGGTCGCCTTCATTATTTACATAGCCAAACGAAAAATGAGTACCATGAGTGCCTTTTTACTCTTACTCATTTATGCTGTGTTTACACTATTCATCCTTGGAAAATCAGTAGATCATGGTGCGACTAATGAGATTAGTTCATGGCTAAACTCAATCAACGCCTTTATCGAAAACTTCCGATTCTGGAATTAAAAAATTAAATTATTTCAAATAAACACCTCGTCTTTCTCATAGAATTCGAGGTGTTTTTAGTTTAAAGAAGATGAATACAGAAGATTTAATTGACGACGATCAAAGTGATCTACAGAAACGAATAAGTGGTTTAAGTAATCTTTTGGATCGAGTGCGGCATATTGTCATTGATTTTATGCTCATTCTTGGTCTTACTTATTCAATCAAAACAATGCTCTTTCAAATGGACGTATTGAACAGAGGCACAAAGACGGTGAGTACTGACTTTATACTTCTTATTCTTGTCCATTTTAGCTATTATGTACTGCTCGAATATAACTATGGTTTAACCGTAGGTAAGTTCCTCAATAAAACTCGCTTTGTAAATGAATTATATGAAAAACCTGATTTTAAAGCTGTTCTAATTCGTGCGATAATTCGGCTTATTCCTTTTCAATTTGCATTGCGGCTCTTTCCTGCCCAACGCACTTATCATGACCTCCTTTCAAAGACATGGGGTGTTCGAATTTTTTAACAGTTTTTCATAATTTTCCTAAATTAGAAAAAAAATAGCCCTGTTTAGTGTCAACGTTAAGCGCGAATGCATAGATTAGGGCTATCAAAACAAAATGCAATGAAAGTCCTAAATACATTTCTCATTTTAAGCGCAATACTGATTGTTGCATCATGTACAAAATATGAAGACGGTCCAACCGTTAGTCTCAAAACTGAGCAAGCACGTTTGGCTCGAACATGGAAAGTGCAATTGGCTTACTATTCAGAGTTTACAGATTCACCCGAAAATGGAGACAATCAAACAACTGATTGGTCAAACTTACGTGTTGATTTTGACAAAAACAGTGCGTATACCATTTCTAATAAATCAGCTGACTTATCTAAAATAACCACCGAAACAGGAGCATGGGAATTCACTGATGACAAATTAAAATTGAAAACGACGGGAGTTGAGCGCATCACCGAGGCTGGCACTAACACCTTAATTTCTGAAACAACTAAAACGACAACTTGGCGCATCCTTAAATTAAAACGAAACGAGTTTTGGTGCTGGTATCAAAATGCCGACACGCCGCCTTGGATGTATTTTAGAATGATTCCTGCCTAACAAATGCAAGGGTACCAACTGATTATTCCTACTGAAATTAACTATTCACAATTAGAGATTCATATTCAAAATGGAGCAAAATTCAGGATCTATTCCTATACGATTTCTCTCTTTTTTACGATTACACTGAAAAGGCTTTCTCCTGCAATTTTAATTCTTGACAATGAAGGCAATGCTTACCAAAAAAAATACAATAATCTAACGCGCTGTTTTGGATGGTGGGGTATTCCTTGGGGACCGATTCATTCGATTAAAAGTATAAGAACAAACAAATCTGGTGGCTTAGATGTGACAGCGGATATCTTACTGAACCTGGATGAAGAAGCCTGGAATAAACGGTTAGTTGAACTAAGAAAGGTCACACAATTATTTATAAAACCGTCAAAAGCGGAGTATAAAGCGTTTGTAAAATCATTTTCAGAAGGTCTAGATAATTTGAACGTAGATCTCTACATTGGTCTCTATCTTAATGTTGAAGGCGAAG
>JALQVX010000360.1 GCA_023263555.1 Crocinitomix sp. | reverse complement strand
GTTATAAATAAAATTCTGAATTGGAATTGGAGCGATTGCTCCTACTGGATTGGCGTATACCGTATAATCCACATACTCTGCCACGGCAACCGAAATCAAATAATAATCAATGGGGTAATTTGACTTCCAATCGAATCTTTTCTTCCCTCCGGGAAGATCGACAACATTTTGAAGCAATCCATTTGAACCAGCCATATTCGCAGCAGCTGTCGTCACTTTCACCATTACTGAATCGGCTTTATCGGTTAATAATTGTTTGCATGGAAACCATTCATAAGCTGCAAAAGGTTCACTTAAGGACCAAGTCACTTGATTGCCCCATGAAGGAGAAAAATCGTTGGTCATTCCGCCCCCACCTAAAGGTCCACCGCCAGTTGGAGGCATTCCTTCGTAGGTAATTTCCATAAAAAATAAATCCCCTATCGCCAGAGCGACTGGTACTTTAACCGCAGACTCAACGCGCTCGAAGGTCATTGGAGTGACTCCGTTCAAGAGTACTTCATCAATGATAAAATCGTCCCATAACTCAAAAAGAAAGGTATCGATTGCCTCTTGGGCTTTTGCGTAAATTTGAACCGTTCCCGCCACATAGGTTGACGTTCGCTCTAGTTCAATATCCAGGTGATAGAAGGTAACATCATATTTTTGTGTCAATAAAATATCGTGATCGCTCAGGCGTGCAGAGCGATTGTCATGATGATGATCGCTTTTCATACGTGAGCAAGAATGTCCATCTTGCGCGAGTAAAGGAGAAACTGCAAAAAGTGCCACAAAGAGCAGTAAAGTAGATTTTAATTTCATGTATTCCATAATTTAATGAGGTACTTCTGCATGCATTCGAAGAAACAAACTAAAATGGATTCCCTCTCCTATTCGCACAGAATTGGACTAAATTTAACCAAAAGAATTGAATTAGAATGTAAGCACGACAAGTGTTGACTCGCCGGTAGTTCTCACAACTTTAAATGTAGGTTATAAAAAGCGCGATTTGTCCAAATTAAGCCATGTCAAGGTTGAATCGCAGAAGATCTTTTCAACGTCGGCAGGATTAATATCACTTTCGGTAATGAATTTACCCACCTCAAGATCACCTAAAGGAAAAGGATAATCGGTTCCTAAACACACCTTATCAGCACCTTGAATCTTTAAAATGTATTTTAAGAGGTCAATATCATGTGTAATACAGTCCGTCCAAAATTTGCCTAAATAATCACGAGGATTAATCGGATTATCAATGGCCACCAAATCCGGTCGGCAATTAAATCCATGCTCAATGCGACCTATTGTGGGAATAAAAGAACCGCCAGCATGCGAAGCCAAAACGCGCAAATTCGGCAGACGCTCAAGCACTCCTCCAAAAATCAAAGAAGCCATAGCACGAGCCGTTTCAGCGGGCATACCTACCAACCAAGGAAGCCAATATTTTGACATGTCTTCTTGCCCCATCATTTCCCATGGGTGAATCATAATCGCCATTCCCAATTTTTCACATGCCTCAAAAATTGCGAAGAATTCAGGATCACTTAAATTTTTCTGATTGACATTGGAACCAATTTGAATGCCGACAATTCCCAATTCATTTTTCAAACGGTGAAGTTCTTGAATGGCCAATTCTGGATCTTGCATGGGAATCGTTCCCAACCCCACATAATTTTTAGGATATCGCCCTTGCAGATCGGCAATATGATCATTCAAAAATCGACTCAATTCGAGACCATCTTTCCCTTTTGACCAATACGAAAACATAACAGGAATCGTACAGACAACTTGAACTTGCGTCGCATATTTCTCATAATCTTTAATGCGAACATCCTCATCCCAACAATTTTCTGCAATAGTTCTAAAAAAAGAATTTCCACGCATCATATCAGCATAACCTGGCTTTTGTTGCTTTAGCCAAATAAAATTACCATAGCCAAATTTCTCAGTCCAGTTTGGCATTTCTGGTGGCAAAATATGCGTATGCATGTCAATCTTTAACATAGTCAATTGTTTTTCCAAGAAAGTGATGTGTCCTGCAAAGATAAAATTTACTTCCGTCTCAACTTGATAAACTTCTTCATTTTTTCATTTTCTATCACAACCGCCAAATTATAGTGAGCAATTTTCCAACCCTCATTGGTCTTAATTAAGACTCCACTCCCCCTGCACTCTTCCATTTGAGTAGCAAGTGATTCTTCAAACCAAGCTACCGTATGATCCTCAGAAAAATACCAATTTCTCCAATTCGTTTTGAAATCCCACGTTGATTTACGGTCAAAATAGGGTTTTGCATAAGCACTGAAAGCCTGTTTAGTCCAACGCTCTCTTGGATCAGTTCCCAAAAAAATAAATTGATCCGTCATGAAGCCGAAATAAGCGTCATAATCAAAAACAGCAACATCATTGTGCCATTTATTCATTTTCACATTCATGTCTTTGTCAGATTCAAGCGCAGGTAAATTTGTAGAAAAATCTGTACTATAAACACTTTCGATTTTCAATTCACCTCCCCTGAACGCCCAACAAAAATGATCCAAGCCACTGTGTGAATAGGATCCTTCTACATAAAAATCAAAATAAACATCTACATAGGCGAATCCCAACCCAAAATCGCGCACCTCCATCCGAACGATATCTTCCGAATAATAATCACTCTTAAATTTGGGACATACGCCCATAAATTCAGCCAAGGGCAAATCCCACACATCCTCTTCACCCAAATGTTTAATATGACATTCAGGATGAAAAAACGGAGTTATCTCTACAGCGTCACCTTTATTTAATGCCGCATAAAATCCACGTGTTCGTCCTTCTAACTCTTTTTGTCCAGTTGCCGAGAATGCAACAATGGTCATCAATACTATAATCCCTATTTTATACATACCATTCAACTTATTTAATCACCTTATATCAAACAAATCTATAATTATTCTAAAACATCTTTATTTTTGTAGTGAATTAAATCGAAAACCGAAGTATTTAACTCAAAATAAGTATTGTAAATACTTTTTGATCAGTGAATCGGATTTAAAAATATAAAAATGAAAAGTAAACTGTTTTTCTTATTAGGCCTGGCCGCATCTTCGTTCACATTAAGTGCGCAAGATAAACCGACCATCAATTTTTTTCAATACGACCTTCCAAATGGCGTGCATGTTATCTTACATGAAGATCATGCGACTCCCATTGTCGCTGTCACAATGCTTTACAAGGTCGGATCAAAAAACGAAAAAGTAGGAAGGACAGGATTCGCGCACTTTTTCGAACATTTAATGTTTGAAGGCACTGAAAATATTGAACGACATGAGTATGACAAATACGTTGAAGGTGCGGGTGGCACATTGAATGCAAATACGTCTCAAGACCGAACATTTTATTACGAACTTTTACCGTCCAACCAACTGGAATTAGGCTTATGGCTAGAGTCAGAGCGCCTTTTGCATGCGAAAGTTGAAAATATTGGAATCGAAACGCAACGCGAAGTTGTAAAAGAAGAGAAGCGTCAACGTGTTGACAATCAACCTTACGGAACATTTATGTATGAGATCTTCCGTCGCGCGTTCAAAGAGCACCCTTATATGTGGATGCCGATTGGTAGTATGGAGGATCTTGACGCAGCAGAAGAAATCGATTACGTTAATTTTTACCGAACGTTTTACGTTCCACAAAACGTAACCTTATCAATTGCGGGAGATATCAATATTCCGCAAGCAAAAAAATGGATTGATTTATATTTCGCATCCATTCCTACAGGTGAAAAGTTGAACATTTACCGTGACAAAGAATTTATGGAATTTTTAGCCTTCCAAAAGAAGTATGAAGCTGTTGTTGGAAACCAGCCTTCAACAGGTGATTTCGGGAGAGATTTTCACGGAGAAATTACAACAGAAGAATTCATTAAAAAATACTTTCCAAAAGCAAGTAATAAACCCTTTGACATTCCGCGCCCATCTATTAAAGAAGGTTTGTTAAAAGAAGAGATTAGAGATACTATCTATGATAATATTCAGTTGCCCGCAGTGGTTATGGCATATCGCACGCCAGAATTGAACCATAAAGACCATTATGCTGTGGAGATGCTCACCATGTTATTAGCGCAAGGAAACAGCTCACGTTTGGTGAAAAATGTAGTCGAAAAGCAACAAAAAGCAATTTATGCGTTGTCGTTTCCCTTCCCTTTAGAAGATCCGGGAATTGCAATTAATTTAGCGATTGCGAATATGGGAGTTGATCCATCACTTGTTGAAAAAGCGATTGAAGCGGAAATCATTGACGTTCAAAACAACTTGATCAGCGATATGGAATTTCAAAAATTAAGAAATATGATTGAAAGTGATTTTATTTCTTCTAATTCAACAATGGCTGGTATAGCTGAATCCTTGGCCGATTATTATGTTTACCAAGGAGATACAGACCTAATCA
>JALQVX010000334.1 GCA_023263555.1 Crocinitomix sp. | reverse complement strand
TGATCTGATGATTGGATGATTGGATTGTTTGATTATTTGATTGTTTGATTATTTGATTGTTGATTGATGCGGTTATTTGATGTTTTGATTGATTAATTGATTAATTGGAGTTCGTCTCGCAAAATAACTAGTGACTAATTTCTAATAGCTAATGACTGAGAAAAGATGATTTGATAGTTCAATTGATTCGAGGCGTGTCGCTATTTATCCCTTTTAAACACATCCACAAAGGCATAAAAAATAAAAAGCGGGACAACTTTGAAATAGCGTTTTGCGAGACGGCGGGGTTCTTGGCACAGGCGATAAAACCATTCCATACCTATTTTTTGAATCCAATTAGGAGCTTTTTTAACGCGGTTGATGTGAAAATCGAATGCTGCGCCAATTGTTACCAAAAATTGCACGTGGGTGAATTTGGCGAGTTCGTGGGCGAAATAAATTTGTTTCGGAGCGCCTAATCCAATCCAAACGACGTTGGCTTTTGAAGCATTAATGCGTTCAGCTATTTCGCGGTAATCACTTTCAGTCAACGATTTGAAGGGTGGTGAATCCGTTCCAACGATATTTTGATTCCCCCAAGCTTTGCATTGTGTTGCTAATTCATCTGCAACGCCTTCGGCACCGCCACAGAGAAAATGATTAATTGGAAGATCTTTTGTTTCCTCAATAATACGTTTAAAAAAATCGGGACCACAAATGCGATTGGCTTTTTTGGCCCCTTTCGTTTTAAAATCCAAACCGAAGGAACGCCATCCGGAAGATTCCAAAAATACGCGTGAAGGATCGCCTTAAAATCAGGATTACGACGCGCTTCCACCAAAACATTGGCATCTGAAGGACTGACTAATCGGTTTTCGGGAACAGCTTGTGCCAACGCAATAAACTCCGCAATTGCGGTATTCATTCCTTGGTCATATACTTCCGTTCCGATTACTTTCATTTTGTTGTTTGCTGTTTTAAACGGGGATAAAAATAGTGAATTATGTGGGGTAAATTAGGAAATTACTTTTTCATAAATTCCCATCAACTGCTGATAATTAGCTTCGGGAGAATATAAGTTCTGATAATCTACGTATGCGACATTTGCCATTTCTTCTGCAAAAACAGTATCCGTTGCAATTGCTGAGAGGGCATCTAAAAGCTCTATTTTTGAATCAGGATCAATTAAAAGTCCATTTTCGCGGTGACGAATCATACTTTTCATAGCGCCTAAATTACTTGTAATTACTGGCGTTTTAATCGAGAATGCTTCAAGAATTGTCATGGGCATTCCTTCGTACCAGCGCGAGGGCAAAATGAGTGCTTTTGCGTGTTTGATGAGGGACAATGTTTCTTCGTTTGATCGTGTGCCGAGTAATTCCAAATTGGGCACATTTTTCAAGGATTCAACTAAATCACAGGCAACCTCGAGCTGGAAGGAATGGGCAGTATTTTACCTGTTTAAAATTCAGATCCATGCGCAAAGATGCAGACGCGAAACAAGCCACACGCAACGATCCTCGCATTACAAAAGTTGGCCGGGTTATCCGGAAATTAAGTATCGACGAGTTTCCGTAATTTATCAATGTTTTTCGTGGAGAGATGTCTGTAGTGGGGCCACGACCCCATGTGAAGGATTTAAATGATAAATACGATCAAACCATCAATAATTATACGGATAGAATTCTAGTTAAACCAGGTATTACTGGTTTGTCGCAAATAACGGGACACAGAGGTGAAACCTCAGGAAATGAATCCATGTCGAGTAGAATAAAAATTGATATTCTTTACCTCAAAAGTTGGAGCCTATCATTGGATGTAGTGATCATCTTTAAAACAATTATAGATGTCCTTTTTGGAAAAAGTAAAAACGCCTATTGATCGCTTTCTTCGCTAATTTTTGGATACTCAAGATCACTTAAAATATACGTGTCAAAATCTCCTTCAGCAACCATGAAATACTTCACCAAAAATGTACGACCAATATTTGATCTATCAAGTAATTGAAAATTCTCAATCAATTCTTTACGCGATTTTTTGAACTTTACGTATTTCCCAGTCGCATCTAAAAAGCAAAAAAGATTGTTAATGTACCCTTTGTAGGTTAACAGCTTTTCTTTCATATTGGTTGTCATTTAGTCTAATTCGATTTCCTATAACGGTTGCCTTCTAATAGCGTTGTGTATGGATTTTATTTTCACACAAAAAGGATCCGTTTTGTCAAAAAACGAACAGTACTGGGTCAACATTAAATGATTAACTAGAAATAATGGTTATTAAATAAAGGACAACGATAAACAGCGATACGTATCCAATTATTTTCATTCGAGGATGTATTTTTAAGGTCATTGCTTTTGTTTTCATAGTGCTACTTTTGTTTGATCATAATAACAAGTCAGAATAGATTCCATTTCAAGTTCTCCTTTTAAAATGGCTTTAATCTTTGATTGTGTTGTATCGTTTAAAAAATTGAGTAAAGGTTGCTTCACATCTTGAATAAAGTGCATAGCATCAGCAATTTTTTCATCCCAAATTTTATGATATCGCGTCAAATCATCAGGGTAAACAACATGTCTAAACCCATCCTCAGGTATTCCTTCGAATGGCTCAGTAATGTTCAAATAACCATAATCATCTGTCAATTCTTCTCCTTCTTGAATATCGCGTATCGCAATTTCAAAATTATAGGGAGTGGTGAGACAGTTGGAATTAAAACTATGGTTCACAAATCGTGCATTATCCCAACACAAGATGTGATTACCTTGGTTATCTCTAAAACAATAGGTATCAATAATTGCCGCATATGAATCGCCAAGCTCTTCAATTTTTTTGCGATCAAAAACCATATCTAATTTATCTTGCACCCAGGTTATTGTTCCTTTGGGTATAAACTGTTTAGCAACTACGCCATACCCTTTTTCTGGCGAGATGAAGCGTATTTCTGTATAAGGATGAATCATTTGATTTGATTTGATTTTAGTTTTCGTGATTTATTGCTTGCTTATTCGCGTATCTGTATTCGTTTTATTCGGTGAATAGGAATGCGCATATGAGGGTAAATGACAAGTTCATTTTCCAAAACGGCTGTGAGTGTTGCATCTACCTTTTTTGCTCCAGCGATATCTTCAAATAAAATGCTAACGTGCAAAATACCTGCGTTTAGCTGACTCATTAAATAACCCAAAATATCGGTCCGCTCTTTCAAATCTTGTCTTAAGCGCAATACCTCTTGTTTTGGAAAATGGAGAAATGCAACCACATCCTGAGGCACCGTCAGTATACCCTGTTCATTTCGCTCCAATTGAGCCTGATTTTTAAGTGAAGACCAATCCATTTTAATTAAATACCTTTCTAATATGGACCGAAGGTAAAACCCAATTTGGAAGTAAATTGGGAGCAATTCTGAAGAAATTCTGAATTTATACTTTTGTTAAGAAATCAAGTCGCAAGATATGAAGAGCATCAATAGATTCATAGGTAATTGTAAAACCAAGTGTTTGGCAAATTTCCTTGACAATAGACAATCCCAAGCCGATTGAATGGTCAGCATTTTTATCGGAGACAAATCGCTGAAAAAACAAATTGGGGTCATGATCATTGGGTAATCCCGAATTTTCTATCCGCAACATTTGCCCATTTAAATCTATATGCACATACCCCTCCTCAATATTATGAAAAACAGCATTCTTAATCAAATTCGCAATCAAAATTCGCATCAAATTTAAATTGGATTCAAGTTGAAGTTTTTGGGTTAAATTCACTCTCACTGCTAACTGTTTCTTTCGAATTTGATCTTCAAAATTTTCGAGTGATTCACTTACTAATTCCGCGATATCCAATTTTTCTACATCCACGAATTGACGATTATTAATTTTGGATAGCAAGATTAATCCGCGATTTAAGTTCGATAATCGACCTACGGTTTGAATGATTGAATCCAAGTGTTGTAGGTCAACCTCCCTCAAATCTGGCGCTTGTAAAAGCAATTCCGCCTTGGTGCGAATAATCGCTAGCGGTGTCAATAATTCGTGTGACAGATTTTCTGAATATCTTTTTTGAGATAAATAATTTTCATGGTTTGCAACGGAGAACGCGTTCAATTCAACCTGTAAATCAGCCAATTCTTTAAACCGTCCACCTTCCAAATACAGGAACTCCTTTGTTCCTCTGATCAGGCTTAATTGAGCACTCGCAACCTCCATTCCTCTTGTTAAATAACGAATAAATAGAAATTGACAAATTGCAAATAAAAAGATGCCGACTCCCCCCATCAACAGAGGATCCATTTTACTACGCAGGACAAAACCAATTAACAGTATAGATGATGCAAGGATAACCGAAAACACAAAAATTTTTAGGCTCAATTTCATGTCTTAGGTTTTAAAAATGTATCCTATGCCGTACAAAGACTTGATATAATCCTGTCCACCCCCCTCTTTCAGTTTTCTTTTCAAATTTTTCACATGACTGTATACCGAATCAAATGAATCAGACTGGTCCATAAAATCCCCCCAAAGATGCTCTGAAATTGATGATTTAGCGACCACTTTATTTTTATTAAAGATGAGATACAGTAATAAATCAAATTCCTTCTTCGTCAAATGAATGAGTTCCTTATTCACATGCACTTCTTGCGCATCCGTGTTGATTTCTAATTCATTAAATGTGATAACAGCGTTACCCCCCTGTTTCTTTCGTCGAATGATAGATTTGATACGCGAATTGAGCTCAGATAGATGAAATGGTTTTGTGAGATAATCATCCGCTCCACGATCCAACCCCTTCAATTTATCATCTAAATTAGAATTTGCAGAAAGGATAATGATCCCCACATCTATCTTGCGCAACTTGATTTCCTCAAGAAGATCTAACCCGCTTCCGTCTGGTAAAACCAGATCTAAAATGATACAATCATAATCATAAACCCCTACTTTTTCAACCGCCTCAGCCACCGTTTTTGCCTTCTCGCAATTATAACCGATCTCATTAAAATAGAAGAGCATTGATTTTAATAAATCTTGGTCGTCCTCTACAAATAATAGTTTCATAAATACCCGCTATTTCTTCCGCAATATTAAGCTAATTCTAGACACAAAATATTATTTTTTAACTAACTTTCAATGCCGTATTCACATTATGATAAGTCAACAAACAATTAATACCTCAAATCGCCATTTAATTGAAGATTTCTGTCTTGAAAAAGGTATGAAAACCGATTCTAACGAGCAGACTTATCAAACAAAAATTTCACTTGGCACAACACTTCGCTCAGAAATGAGTTTCAAAATAAATGTAGAAATCAAATTCAAGAAAAGAGGCCAATTGGCACAAATCCAATTCGAAACCAGCGACCGACTGCAAATTCAAGGCGCTATTTTAGCCTTTCTAGCTTTTATGTTGGTGCTATCGCTCATCCATGAATCTATCTACATGCTCATTCCTAGTCTGATGGCTGGATTGTTTTTCTACATTTACCTTCACGTCACTTTTCAAAAGTCGTTGGATAAAGCATTATCCTTATTTGTAAAAGATGTGTTGAGTGGTCCGAATTAAATGACAAAAAATACGAATGTAGACTGCTATAAATTGATTAACTTTAAACGATTACAAAACACCAATCATGCAAGACGAAAAACATTACCTCATGCGAAGCGGATGGCTCCGTGCGGCAATTTTAGGTGCAAATGATGGCATTCTTTCAACCGCCAGTATTATCATAGGTGTTGCCGCAGCCTCAGACACACGTGAACCAATTATCTTAGCAGGTGTTGCCGGACTTGTAGCCGGTGCACTTTCCATGGCGGCAGGAGAGTATGTTTCTGTCAGTTCTCAGGCTGATATCGAAAATGCCGACCTTGCTCGAGAGAAAAAGGAATTGGAAGAAACACCAGAACTTGAGCTGATTGAATTGGCAGCAATCTACGAAGAGCGCGGATTAAACCCTCAACTTGCTTTACAAGTTGCAGAAGAGTTAACCGCTCACAATGCTTTAGAAGCACATGCCAGAGACGAATTAGGAATCAATGATATTACCCAAGCGAAACCTTTACAAGCTGCCTTAGCGTCAGGGGCTGCTTTTGTTTTTGGTGGGTTTTTACCTGTTTTAGCGGCACTTTTTGCATCTGTTGATTTTATGGAATATTATCAATATGGTTTTGCCATGCTTTTCTTAATTGTATTGGGAACCGTCGCGGCAAAAGCGGGTGGTTCAAATATCGGTCGCGCCATTATTCGTATCACCTTTTGGGGAACTGCAGCAATGGGAATCACAGCCTATATCGGTCACCTCTTCGGTGTAAACATGGCCTAAACGGCAACTGCGATTCGGCTCAATTACTGACGATTATCATATGTTATATTATCATTAATCACCTCCATAATTTTGTTTTCGGCAATTCAAGCCCTTACCTTTAATGGTGAAGGAAATACCTTAAAAATTGACGAAAATGGAAACAAATTGGACCAAAGATGAATTAAAAGCTTACCTCTTTTTGTTCGCTGCACATGCAAACTTCGAAGAAAGTAAAGCCGAATTAAATTTTATTAAAACACGTGTCGGAGCTAAAAACCTAGCCCACATTCATGACGAGTTTGACAAAGACAACGATTACCAACGCATTCAAAAAATTGAAGCCACAATTGAGCGCTACGCATACGAAAAAGAGGATATCGAAAATCTACTTTTAGATGTTAAAGCCCTCTTTATTGCAGATGGCGAATTAGACATTTTGGAAGAAAGCCTCTTCTTGGGGCTCAGACATTTATTATTATCCTAAAACCCTCCACAACTGTGGATTTAAATCGAATAACATGAAAAATTTAGTACTTGTAGATTTTACAGAAGAATCATTACACGCCTTAGCGTATGCAACGGCATTTACAAAAGAAATGAAAGGATCATTGGCCATTGTGAATGTATCAAAACCACAAAAAAGATTGGAAGTTCGAGAAGACTTAGAAAAATTACAAGCAAAATTTTCTACGCCTGATTTTCACATTAAACTTGAGGAATTAGTGGGTGAAATGGAGCAAGAATTGCCCGATTTTATCGACAAAGAAAAACCGGGTTTTGTTTTCTGTGGAACACATGAGTTGCGCTTGTTAGAACCCTTCTTCTCCAGTCGTGTTTTAACGCTTATGAACAGTGTAAAATCGAATTTTATTTTTATCCCTAAAAAACTAGAGACATTCCGTCCGATAAACGAAGTATTGGTACCTGTGTTCTCTGATAAACACTCTATACAAAACATTGAAGCCTTG
>JALQVX010000306.1 GCA_023263555.1 Crocinitomix sp. | reverse complement strand
ATACTCAGTGAGTTCAACAATCTGGGGAAAAGTAGAATTGGCTTATCCTGGTATCTTGAGCGGAAATACCGAATCGCCTATGCTCTTCTTTAGAATTAGACCCTATGGCGAATCATTGTACGAAATTCCCGAAGACACTATCAATCAGATCTTACCTGAATATAAGCTGCCATTAGCATTAGCTTTACCAAAAATTGCTGCAACGAATTGGAATTAAAAACAAAAAATTTTTGAAACTTTCTGAACTAACTTGCGTTAAACAAAGTGTAAACGGATTTTTAATCTTGGTTACAGGACTAATAAGGGTAAAAGAGAGAACGCAAGTTCTCTCTTTTTTTATTAAATGCCTTTCTAACATAAGCCACTATAAACAGTTACACTTACTTTTTTTTTGCACCGAAATCAAAAAAACAAATAATTCTTTATATTTGCTAAAAATACATAATAATGAATACAGGTAAAGTAAAGTTCTTCAATGAGTCGAAAGGTTTCGGATTTATTGTGGATAGTGATTCTGGAAAAGAATATTTCGTTCATATTTCGGGACTAATTGATGAGATTCGTGAAGATGACCAAGTTACTTTTGAATTAAAAGAAGGTAAAAAAGGGTTGAACGCAATCAACGTAAAAGTGTCTTAAATGCACCTTTAAAAGAAACATAAAGCCCTGTCCTTAAAAAAAGGATGGGGCTTTTTTATTTTAATAATGATCGAACGTAAATGTTTACATTGTGGCATTTGGAATACAATAGAAGATTGCTGCAAATCATGTGGTCAGCCTATTTCACAGCGTGAAATTGACCGTGTGGAGGCGCTCGAAAAAAGAGCCATAGAATTAGAAAAACCCAAAGATGCTTATCAATTATTCGCGGAAAAATTAAAGAACCACCGTTATCTCTTTGTGCGAATTATTTATAAAATCGGCTATTCAATTACCCTAGTTTTTGGAGTGATTGGGGCCTTTTTTGCATGGATGATCGCTTTAGCGAATGGATAAGGATGGTAAAAAACGCGCTTATACAACCTTTTTTTATTATGGCGTTTTTGCTGTATATGAGTGTGTATTTTGCCCGTTTCGTCGGTTTTATACTCCCCGAAATAATCAATAGCTATTTAACGGATATTTTATGTATGCCCCTTGTCCTCAGTCTTTCATGCCTCATAGTGCGAAGAATTAAAATGGATCCAATGATTAAATTAACCTTTGGTCAAATCATGGGCATGACCATTTTTTATGCGTGGTATTTCGAATGGTTTTTACCTCAAAGAAGTATAAGCTACACTGCCGATTGGGTAGATGTAATTTGTTATTTCCTTGGATCAATCATTTTTTGGTTGAAGATTCAACCGCATTATTTACGAGCGAATTGCGTACATAAGCATTAAGTGTTTCCACTATAAGTACTGATCTTGATCAGCCAAGACATGATAACGTGGATCATCAATGCCGCGCTCAATGATGGTCTCCAGTTCAGGATTGGCCTTCGTCAGTAACAGCACACATTCAGTACTCAGATGTTTTAAACGAATTGATTTACCAGCCGTTTTGTATCGCTCAACTAGATTTTTGACCGCCTCTATGCCTGAATGATCCGTAACTTTTGATTCAATAAAATCAATTTCTATTTGATCAGGATCAGACGAAACAGAAAATTTAGTATTGAAGGCTTGAACAGATCCAAAAAAGAGAGGTCCCCATATTTCATAAACTTTCGTGCCATCTTCTCGAATTGTTTTTCTCGCTCGGATCCGTTTTGCATTTTCCCAAGAAAAAACTAACGCAGATACAATTACACCACAAATCACAGCAATAGCTAAATCGAAAAATACCGTGACACTTGACACTAGAATGAGAACAAAAGCATCTGTGCGTGGAATCTTGCGAATAATTCTAAAACTCGACCACGCAAATGTTCCGATAACGACCATAAACATTACGCCGACCAATGCAGCGATCGGCACTTTCTCGATTACGCCGGCTCCCCATAAAATAAAAAGTAAGAGGGTAGTGGCAGCAACTATTCCTGATAATCTTCCACGTCCGCCTGAATTGATGTTAATGATCGATTGACCGATCATGGCGCATCCACCCATGCCACCAAATAAGCCGTTAATAAAATTTGCACTTCCTTGCGCAATACATTCGCGATTTCCATTACCACGTGTTTCTGTTAGTTCATCTACGAGGTTTAAAGTCATTAATGATTCAATCAAACCGATTGCGGCAAGAATGAAAGCGAAGGGTAGTATCGTTTGGAGTGTTCCAAGTGTCATTGGGATTTGAGTAAACGTTTCTGCATGAAATTGAGGAAGATTGCCCTCTAATCCTGTTCCGCCACCATCTCGAATGAACGAGCCAACTGTACTCACATCCAAGTCAGATAAAATAGTAATTGCAGCAACGACCACTATAGCTGCAAGAGCAGGCGGAACCTTTTTCGTTAATTTCGGCAATAAAAACATGATCGCCATGGTTAAAAAGACAAATATTAGCATCATGCCCAGTTGTTTCGGTGGCAAAAAAGTTTTAGACAGACCATTATTTTCGACAGTATAAATTCCTTCCTCTTCAACTTGGTAAATGACTTTTTTTGTTTCATTTTTAAAAAGTTGGTTCTCTGATTGGGTATAGATGGCTAAACCACTTTCCACATCAAGATACTGATCACCTTGTTTTTCAAATAAGATATGACCACTCTCAGCATCAACAACAGAATTGTTTTCTAGCTTATAAACCAGTTCTTTAGGCGTTGTAGCCACCTTGTTTTGCCCAAATATATCCTTATCGATAACCTTGAACATGCCAATTTGGGAAAGGCAAATTACAATTGCCAATCCATTCACAAACCCCATCATTACTGAATGTGGAATGAGTCGCACAAATTTACCGAGCTTTAGGACACCAGCCATAATTTGAATGATACCAACTAATAACAAGGTGAGCAAAAGATATTCTAAACCTAATCCACCTTGCTCTTCTCCAATTTTCACCAAAGATACCATCACAACAGCCATAGCGCCAGTAGCACCCGAAATCATTCCTGGACGACCACCAAAAATAGCCGTTATTATCCCCATCATGAAAGCACCATAGAGTCCAACTAAAGGATCAACACCGGCAACAAATGCAAAGGCCACGGCTTCCGGAACAAGAGCAAGAGCAACTGTGAATCCCGATAAAATATCGTTTTTAGGGTTAAGGGTAATACGTGAAATGAGTTTATTCATGCCTGTTTTAAAGGCGCAAAGGTAACAGTTTTAAAAAAGGTATCCTTGTATTAATTAAATTAATACCTAATGAATTGATTAATAAACGATTGGATAAACAATTGTTTCGAATGGGGTGGTGTAGATTGAATCGAATGTAGAAGAAGCGGCGGTTACGTTTACATAAATGAATTTCACATATTCTCCGGCTGTAGTTGCATAGGTGAACGAAGTGTCAAGCGGGCCGTAAAAATCCAATACTGCATTAACAGCGCAACCTTCGCAATCTTCTCTGAAGGTTTGTGTAATTAATTTAAAATGATCATCATCCGAGGGAAAGTTGTTTTTTAGTTGAAAAGTAACCCACGAAATAGCCTCTAATTCTTGGCTAAATTCATTGGGGTCTTCCGTCGTGATATCAGCAGATGAAACTTCAATTTCGAGGGGGAAATAGTTGGTCTTTTCGAATTCGATTCTAAAGGAAGTCACTTTTTCACGATCAATTGCCATCAGATAATTTCCCCCACCATCCGACGTAGTTGAAGTTGCCAGTTCAAAAGAATTGGATGCAACCCCATTATTGACCAGTTTTTGATACAGTCGAATTTCAACTCCATCTAGGGCACTTTTACTGACCGATTCGGTGATTATACCCTCAAAAGTATATTGGATTGGGCCTTTATTACACGAAACAGGCACGAAACTTGTAATTACAAGTAAAGTGATGATTAAGAAACGTAGAGCCTTCATTTTTTTCATGCTTTTAGCGCTTTCAGCAGTTGTAAATGCTAAAAGTAAAAGTAATGAGTTTGTGTCTAATAAACAAGCGATTTATGCCTTGAATTTTTCAATTATTGCAATGAATGTAGATGATTCACTTGAATTGAACCTAATTGATTTCATCCAAAGCGAAACGATCGGAATATTACAAGCAGATGGGAATTTGGGCTGTTATGGAGGGGGGGGTGGATCCTCAAATTCCTGGCGGGGATCTAGCCTTTAATGAGTTTGTTCAAGAAATAGATATATCTCACATTGACCTGTGTCAATTAACGGAAGAAAACAATGCAGTCTATCTTCAATTTTATATCAATGACAAAGGAGAGGTTGAGGATCTCTGCATTCTTAAAGGAGGATTCGAAGTACTTAATAATGAGCTTTGTCATCATTTTTTAACTATGCCAAATTGGATTGTGCCACTAGAATCGGGAAAAAAATATTGCGTCTATTACGTTTTACCTATCACATTTTCATTAAATTAGTGAAACCTTTTCACCTGCCAATTGAACTCCTTTATTATTAAAAAAGCCGCTAATTGTATTAGGGTCTTTGACAAGGGTAGGATAATGTACTATTTGACTAATTACAGACAGATTATAAACATTTATCAAATACGCCTTTTCGACGTGTTTATCATACTCTTCGGTCGCAATAAAATTTGTCAACCAATCAAGATCGCTTGAATTTTCTTTCAACGCTTTATAATTCACTAAACCGTCTTTCGTATACATTTTAAAAAAAAGATCCGCTCGGTTAAAAAAATCAACCGAACCTTGACTATAAGCCCCTGAAATGGAACATAAAAAGGCAATAAAAAATAGCTTTTTCATATTATAGAATGTAATTTACTTTTAAAAATAGAATTTTTGAGTTCGCATTTACATCCACCAAAATA
>JALQVX010000288.1 GCA_023263555.1 Crocinitomix sp. | reverse complement strand
AAGATTCAGAAGATGCTTGTCCAACAGATCCAGGATTAAAAGAGTTTAACGGTTGCCCAGATCGTGATGGTGACAAGATTATCGATAAAGAAGATGATTGTCCAGATGTTGCGGGTCTTGCCGAGTTTAAAGGTTGTCCAGATCGTGACGGCGATAAAATCATTGACAGTAAAGATGATTGTCCAGATGTTGCGGGTATTGCTCTTTTCAACGGATGTCCGGATACAGATGGTGATGGCTTAAAAGACAGTGATGACCTTTGTCCTACTGTTGCTGGTCCAATCGAAAACCAAGGATGTCCTGATACGGATAATGACGGTATTTTTGATTATTTAGATGAGTGTCCTACGGAAGCAGGTCCTTCTGAAAATCGAGGATGTCCATGGCCTGATACGGATGGTGATGGAATTTTAGATAAGGACGATAAATGTCCAAATAATCCAGGTCCGGCTAAAAACCAAGGTTGTCCTTATATTGATACGGATGGTGATGGTGTGCTTGACAAAGATGACGAATGTGTGAACATTCCAGGTCCTGTTGAGAACAAAGGTTGTCCAAAAATTGAAGAGGAAGAGCAAGAGATTATCAATACGGCTTTTGATAACCTTGAGTTTGAGTCTGGTAAGGATGTGATTAAGGAATCTTCTTATGAATCATTGGAAGCCTTGGCTGACTTATTGATCAAGAAAGGGGAATGGAAATTGAAAATTGCCGGTCACACCGACAGTCAAGGAGCTGAACAATCAAACTTGATTCTATCGAAAAAACGTGCCGAAGCGGTTCGCGATTTCTTAGTTCAACGTGGAATTGCTTCTGAGCGCCTTATTGTTCAGTACTTCGGTGAGGAGCAACCAATTGATACAAACGATACACCAGAAGGACGTCAACGTAATAGACGTGTGGAAATGACGATTGTATTTGAATAAGTGTAAAATGAATTGTAAAAATGCCCTTCTGGAGTCGCTTCGGAAGGGCATTTTTTAATTGATCGCAGTGGAGCATTTAGCCCAGTCGCGAACGAAAAATGAATGAAGATGAGAAAACGAATCTATTTATTGTTTATTCCACTTTTTTTTGCCTGTAAAGGTGAAGAAGCTATGGAAATTACAGTTGACGAAATTGACGCCTATGTAGAACAAAAATTGAGCGATTCGGAAATGTATGATGTCTCTCAAAGTCTCCGTTTCTCGCACGAATCTGAAACGTATGAGGTGGTGAAATTTATGCAAAATGATACGGTCGTGCTTTTCATTGAAACCTCCGCTACGGATCAGGAGCAGGTGATGCGCCAAGTTTTTTATATGCATGGTAAACCTGTTTATGTGGATGAGATAATCGCAAAAAACACGGATGTTAATCCTTTTACACAACGCAAGGTTTATTTGGATGGTAACAGTGTAATGGAAGGGTATTTGAGAACAGGTTCAATGGAGTCTGAATTGGAGTTTGTTGATTATGAAAAAGCTTCTATTTCAGAGGATGAATATGACTTTGATAAGGCCGAACGTGCCATGGCTCAGCAAGATGAATTCGAATTACAGTATGAAGAAATCATGAAAGTGGGAGATCAACGTTATTTGATTTTAGAGAATCCTGAAAGTAAATTTGATGTGGCCTTGTTTATTGCTGAACCAACACCTTTTTTGGTAGATTTAGAAGAGCATACGAATGAATATAAAGGAAAAACACTTTTTGTCACACACCAATTTATTTTGATGAGTGGGGTTGAGCGTATGCTGTATATGGATGCTTATTTTACTGAGGATAAACCTTAGTTCTCCGCAACCGTGAGGGAATTGATTACTTTGAGATTACCCTCTGTCTTGCTATTAATCGTCACACGATAAGTACCGTCTGCGGTTTTCAATTCACCAATGAAGTATTGACTTGCTTTTGCTTGTCCTTTATGAATGACGACAAAATCATTTGGGCTATGGTCTGTAAAGAAATGTTGAAGAATTTGTTGTGCTTGTGAGCTTGAATAAAGGTTGGTTTTTCCCAGAATTGATAAATCGACATTTTCACCAAAATAGGCTGCAATGCGCTCTGCATTCCCCGTTTTAAACGCCTCAATCAATCCATTTTCAAAGGTTTGTTGTGTCTGAAGTGGACTAGGGGCAGCGGTCGCAGCTGAATCAATTTTATCCATTGATATATCACCAGAAGTAGGTTGCGCGAAAGCCATTGAGCCTAAAGAAAGGAGCATAACCGTGATTAATTTCTTCATTTTAATAATTTTTCGCAGTAGCGCCATTCTTTGCCTACTGCACATTAATAGTGTATTTATATTTACTCACTCTTCTCGGACAAGATACTTAAAATTATCACTTAAAGGCCTGTCTCTGTCAGATTCATTCCTTCTACATTGATCAAAAACTGCGCCAAAATTTCGGTCCTCTTTCGGAATGATTTGATTTTGTATCTTTGATTTTCTTTTAATGGATCCAAATGGATTGAACCTATGAAAATTACACTCCTTGTTATCGGTAAAACCAATAAATCCTTTCTAATTGAAGGTGAGCAAGAATACCATAAGCGCTTGAGAAAATACATTCAGTTTGATAAAATCGAAATCCCTGATCTTAAAAATGCAAAGAAATTGAGTGAGGCTGAAATTAAAAAAGAGGAAGGAAAACTGATTTTGAACAAAATTCAACCGAATGGTTTAGTGGTTTTATTGGATGATAAAGGCAAATCGTTTTCGTCTATTCAATTTGCCGAGTGGATTCAGGATTCATTAAATAGAGGTTATAAGCACATCACATTTGTGGTGGGCGGGGCCTATGGTTTTTCAGATGAGGTCTATGCGGCCGCTCATCAAAAAATGTCCTTGAGTAAAATGACTTTTTCCCACCAAATGATACGTTTGCTCTTTACCGAACAGGTGTATCGTGCTTTTACGATCCTCAATAATGAGCCATACCATCACGAATGAGGTTTTAGCCCAACAAATACTGAATTAATGTTGGATGATAGTGCAATTGACTTTGTACCGTTAAGTGTGGAGGATTGAATTTTTCGTTTGCCAGAATTTTTTCTAGATTTTCCTCCAAGAGCGCAATTCCTCCTATATATTGCTGAATAGGATACGTTTTAAAATTATCAACTGCGGTGGGAACGAGTATTTTTTGAGCAATTATTTGTCCCGTATCTATTCCTTTGTCTACATCATGTAAGGTAACACCATACAAGTGAGGATTCCCCTCTTTTAAAGCCCAGTAGCCTCCATGTACACCACGATATTGAGGCGTAATTCCAACGTGGATATTCACAAGGGGACAGGAAATAGATGCAATCAAGGTGTTTGGTAGAATGCGTGTTCCGTTGATGATGATAAGGTCGGGTTTTAAATCGAAGACAAGGCCGATCAATTCAGGACTGTGCACACTTGTAATTTCTTTTGGTAAACTAAAATTTTCGTGATAGGCGGTCCAGTGCTCAATAATTGCGAATTTTAACTGCGGAAATTTCTTTTTAAGGGAGCCAATACCAATTGCATTTGGGTAGGCAATTTGAAAGTTAACTAAATCAAATTGGCTGGCATTTTTTGCAATAAATTTTTTGATAAACCGTTGACTTGCTACTTCTTTGAATTTCCATTTATCGACTAAAGGCTTCAATCGCATTCGTTTAACCTTGATTCCTTCTATTTTTGTAACTATCTCTTCCTTTTTATCGCCAAACTGGATGTGGATGATTTCGTTATGACAATGTGGTTTTAAACTTGTGATGTGCTCAAGAATAAAAACACCTTCAATCTCATTTGCAGGATGCGGAAACCATGGAACGATATGTAAAACCCTTAATTGACTCATTTGAGAACGAGTTTATAGGTAATCCATTCCAAGCGATAGCCAATTCGGTAAATCAATTTTTGACTCAGAAACATAAAAGCAGGCATTGGAATGAGGTTGAACAAGATGCGTTGTTTGAACGTTGCCAAACCAAAGCGGTCTTTTTTAGCGAAGCCCTTAAAGGCTTCTTTCAGTTCTTTGATGCGTTTCTCTTCCCACAAATAATTCATCAATTCGCGGTATACATAGCGGTATTGGCGCAAACGTTTAAAGCGATTAATGCTCGGATCCGAATCGTATTGAGCATAAATGGCGACTTTGCCTTTTAGCATGCGGACATGTTGAAAATGAATTCCACCTTCGTGAATGCGGTAATAGACATCTCGGTTAGGTGAGCCATATATTTTATCGACCTTTTTTGCAATGCGCATACACAAATCCCAATCTTCTGTTCCGCGCATGATAGGGTCTTCGTTAAAATAGCCTACTTCGTCCAACAGCGTTTTTTTACCAAAACAGTATTGGTATTCACAGCACAGGATGTATACAAGGTTTGAAAAAAGGACTCACCTGTTCGTTCGCTTGTAATCCAATCGTAGCGTTCTAATTTGTTTTCTTTTTCGGGATAATAATAATAGCCCAAACCATATAAAAAATCAGCTTGGCTGCTGTCGATTTCTTTTAATTGATGTTCCAATTTTTGCGGCAACCATAAATCATCCGCATCCAAGAAAGCGATCCAATCGCCTTTACTTTTTTGAATGCCTAAATTACGAGCGGAAGCTTGTCCGCCGTTTGTTTTATAATAATACGAGGTCCGTTTATCTTCCTTTGCAAATTCTTCACAAATAAAAGAAGACGAATCGGTTGATCCATCATCAATCAAAAGCAATTCCCAATTGGCATACGTTTGTGCCAATACCGATTCGATCGTTTTGGCTAAAAACGCTTCGGTATTATAGATGGGCACTATGATGGAGATGAGGTTTGTCATTTTCGAATAGCAAGTATATTTTGAAACATAAATATTTCGTGAATGGGTTGCCATTCGTTTAGCGGAATTAATTTATTTTCATCTAAACGATAAAAATCAAAACCTGTCAAAATCGTGTTAAAATCCTTTAAAAATCGCCTTTTAATGATGTTTACTTCATTGAATTCAAATTGGATCATTGAAATTCGATTTTCGGCTAATAATTGTTTTGCTCCTTCAAGTGCTTCTAATTCAAATCCTTCCGTATCGATTTTCAGAAGATCGATTGTTGAAATATTATTTTTCTGCAAAAAACATCCAAGGTTGTAATTTGAATTTTCTCAGAAACAAGGTCTTGCGTTTTTGTAATTTCTCGAATGATATCGGGATTAGAGCTCGCCTGAAGCTTTCATGGAATGTGATTTAAGAATACCATTTTCCCAATATCCCAAGCGCAATAGATCAATTTTCAACTTTCGAGCTGTAAATTTGATGCCACTAACACCCAGGTTGCCAATTTTCAATTTTAACTTTTTAAGCACTTTTTTTCTTGAATAAACGATTAATGATTTGGCTATAGTTGATGAATTCTATCCGCACCAGAAAGATCACGTACAAAAGAATCGTCAATCCTTTACCCACCAATAAAAGAGGATAATCTATTGACACGAATTGATCGATATAACTTCCAATAAAAAAGAGAACCATAAAGATGGAAAGGACGAGATAAGTTTTGCCCTTTGGAAAGACAAGGTGATAGAGTTTTTGGGAAACAATGAAGTGAATGAGATTATTACACAACACACTGATTAAGGTTGCAATGGCAGCGCCCAGCAATCCATAAATCGGAATGAGCAAGTAATTGAGGCAAATATTTATAAGAGCCGAAAAGATGACAATGAGTGGAATGTATTTTGTTTTGTTCTTGATGTGTAAACCGGGAGCAAAAAGACCAATACCCGTCACCATGACTGATAAGTAAAAAACAGGCATTAAAATAGAGGCTTCATAATAGTCGGGTTGTGTGAAGAGGTACAACGTTTCGTATGAAAAATAAGCAAGAATGAGTCCACCAATCGATCCAACTCCGACAAACAATCGGAAGATTCGCCCCAATTGTGTTTTTACCGTTTCATCCTGATGCTGCTCATAAATTAGGGGGGCTAAGGCCGATTGAAAAGAAACAAGGATAATGGAAAGGATAGAGGAAAATTTAAAGGCCATATCGTAAACACCCACATCACCGAGTGAGGAATTAATCTCCTTAATAAAAATACGATCTATGAAATTGAGGAAAAGGTAAGCAATCGCGGCAGGAATAAGGGGGGAACTAAAATTCATCAATCTTTTTAATTCCAATTTCCCCAAATAAAGGATGAAATAATCGCGTAAAAAATAGAGCTGTACGGCAATCATAATTGGTGTAATAATGATAGAGGCCAAATAAACGCTATCAATGCGCAGATCCATTACAAGGGCGAGGAAGAGGATCAATACAATATTTAAAATGGCTTGTAAAAAAGTCGTGACAGAAAAAGCTTTTGTCATTCGAAGAAATTTCAACTGAACGCTTAGTGCATAGAACAAGCCATAGACAAAAATAGCCCCTAAACTCAAGAGATAAGTACTCGTTTTAATTTGTTCATCCTCGGATAAAAGGGCAATAATTTGATCTTGAAAGGCAATTCCTATCACTAAAAAACCACAATAAGAAAGAAAGGTAAACCAAAAACCAGTGGAGCCAATTTTTTGTTTTTCTTCTAAGGTTTGCTCTTTTTCAGAAATAAAACGACCAACACCTTGATAAATTTGGAAGGAAAAAACGGCAGCACCCAAAGCACCTGCAATTCCAAGCATGGCTAAAATACCATATTCCGCTTTCGTAAAATAATCGGCATAAAAGGGGAGGAGAAGCAAACTTAACCCTTTCGTTAGCAAATTTGCTAGCGTATACAACCCACCTTCTTTTAATAAGTCTTTTAACATCTAAAATAAACCGATACTTTTGTACAAATATAGCCAAAGGACGGGATGAAGAAAGCCCTATCGTCTTGTGTTATAAAGAAGAAAATGTTATGGAACTAATTTTTGCAACACAAAACCGAAATAAAGCCAAGGAAATTCAAGCCCTTTTACCCGATCATATCGCGGTTAAAACCTTGGGTGAAATAGGCTGTCATGACGACATTCCCGAAACGGCAGCAACATTAGAGGGCAATGCACAGCTAAAAGCAGCTTATGTGCATGAGCATTTTAAGGTCAATTGTTTTGCGGATGATACAGGTTTAGAAATAGAAGTCCTCAATAATGCCCCGGGCGTCTATTCGGCCCGTTATGCAGGCGAGCAAAAAGATGCGAATGATAATATGGATTTGGTACTTGCACATCTCAAAGGGCAGACCAATCGAAAGGCGCGCTTCAGGACCGTCATCACCTTGATCTTGGACGGAAAAACCTATGAATTTGAGGGCATTGCTGAAGGATCTATTTGCGAAGAAAAATCGGGCGCAGCAGGTTTCGGTTACGATCCTGTTTTCAAACCGACAGGTTATGCGCAAACGTTTTCAGAAATGTCTTTGGATGAAAAAAACAAAATTTCACACCGTGGAATAGCGGTTCGAAAATTAATTGATTTTTTATCGAAAATCTAAACCAAAAGGGAGCAATCGGACGAGAAAGAGTACCAAACTTAGGGTGATCGTTGTATATTTGTAAAAAAATTGAATATGATTCAACGCGTTCAGACCATTTATTTGCTCATAGCACTGGTTCTCATGTTGCTTTTATTAGTATTTCCAGTCTTCACAATTGATTATAGTTCAGGAGATGGAGCTGTTTTTCAAACCTCATATTTAAACGGAAAAGGGTTTGTGGATGGGGATGGAAAAGTGCTTGCTCCTTTGCCTTTAGCTTATTTTTATATCACCTTATCGCTTTTAACAGCTACGTGTATTTTTCTGTACAAAAAACGTCCACGCCAATTATTATTTACCCGGTTAAATTTCATTTTACACATCCTTTTCGTTGTGGGGATTTATGCCGTCTATTTTAGCGAAGGTTTGGTTGTAAAGGGCATTGAAAAAGCCGAAGGAGAAACACTTACCGTCCAAATATTCCTGGATACAGGATTCTTTTTAATCATTCCAACCGTTGCTTTTATTTGGCTAGCTATACGCGGAATAAAACGAGATGAATTGCTCGTTAATACACTAATTAGTGAACTGGCAGCCCTACCAACAGAGCAGTGTCTGATTCGTGTCGGGGCGTTTAGTGTGTATT
>JALQVX010000259.1 GCA_023263555.1 Crocinitomix sp. | reverse complement strand
TACATCTTGGGTAACCACCCTCTAGAGAAAGATTAACTTGGTGAAAGAGTGAGTCTGGGTATATTCCAAAATCGAGACTATCTCGCTGTTCAAAGTCAACATCAATCGCAATGGTATACGTCAATGAATCAGTTGAAATTTCCCAATATTCAGGAAGTACAGGTGAAATTTCATACAACCCATCATCAAGACCAGCTGCAGAACTATAATAAAACCCATCTGCTCCTGAAACGCAAATCAATCCTACTGGATCAGTTATAATGAAATTTAGTGGCCTTCCAACTTCATCAAGATCCTTAATGCCATTATTATTCAAATCATAATAAACTTTACCTGAAATATCTAGGAGGGAAGAATCAATCTCATCACAATCATCAAATTCAATAATGAACGCTCCTGACATAACCCAAGAATCACTAATCTTGATATAAGCAGAATCTCCTGCGGTTAGTGTGTAAGATATCGTGGAATCAGGTCCCAAACCTTCTGCTAATAGTATTAAACTTCCACAACCGCCTGTGTAAATTCTTTTTTCGCATTCAGAATCTCCATTACTGAGTGAAAGCAAGCCCGAACAAGGTGCGACAAAACTATACCAATGATCATCTCCTATACCATCTGCTGGCGTAATAAAAGATCCTGGAGTTATAGGGACTGCAGTTTCGCAAGAATCACCTCCCAGATATTCGACTTGTGCGAATGAACTATTCGAATGAAATAACGTAATAAATACAGCGAGAAGAGACAGGATTGTTTTCATGATTTCAGTGTCGAATTGAATGAATAAATTCATATAATTCAATCAAATATAGCCAAAATATTTCATTAAAAACAGCGTGGACTTATTCAGGTTAAACTAGAAATAATAAATCATACCCTATTTCGTGATAAACCCTTTTAGTGATGGTTAAAACTTAACATACTAATTTTAAATGATATACGTGGAATGTTTCAAAGTGAAAGAACGCCAAAAACTGGTGCTTTATGGTATTGAAAATTAAATAAGTTTTTGATAATAATCAAAATCGCTCGGGTTTACCAAATTCACCGCTTTATCAGGACGTATTTCCGCAAAGTTTTGAGAATGGGTATACACGAATCCGAGGCGTTTGTACCAATCACTAATGCGTATTTTAAAAGGCACTTCTATTCCTTTTGGGCGAAGAATCTCCAGTTCAATCAAATGGGCTCCATGTGCTTTTGCATCAGCTTCAACTTTATCAATCAATGCGCGTCCAATGCCGAGACCACTCTTGCCAAAATCAGCACATAAGAGACTAAAACTATAGACACCTGCCCTCCGTTCATAGTAATGAATTCCACCGACCACTTCATTGTTCCAAAGGGCCATCAGAATCTCATCCTTTTCGATCAATTCATTGTATTCCTCAAAGGTAATACGCACATAATTCTCTCCCCACACTTCAACCTCCGTTAACGCGTAAGCAATGATTAAGATCTCATGTAATCTCTTCCGTTGAGCGACGTCACCTTTTCGAGCTGAAACAATTTTTAACATGCTACAAAATTAAAAAAAAATGTCCCGCTTACTGCTGTAAACGGGACATTTCAATACATTTTATTTTGGTCGAACTATCCTTGCAATTCAGCAATACGTTTTTTCGTTTCCATAAATTTATCGGTCATACTTAATTTACCATAAACAGTTTTAAGCGCTTCAAGAATGATAACATCTTCTGGTGCATCTTTCGCTGCATCTTCTAGGTAAGGTAAACAATTTTTTTTCCAAATTTCTTTTGACTGAGCAATCATGACATCATATTTAGGATCACCAAATTCTAAGTCATTTGCCTCATTATTTAACTCAGCTCCACGGTTGAAATAGAATACACCGAGGGAATATTTAGCATCTGTGTAGGCTGGATCTAAAGATAATGTCTTTTTAAAAGCCGCTTCAGCTTCATCAAATTTCTCCATACTTTCATAAAGTGCACCTGCATTATAATGTAATAATTTATTTGATGGATCTAATTTAATTGCAGATTCGATCGTGGACACAGCTTGAGCAAAATCTTTTTTGTCAATGTAAAAATTCGTGGCATGAATAAGTACGTCAATATTGTCAGGATTTACTTCAACAGCGTTTTTTAACATAGCTTCAGCTTCCGTTTGATTGCCATTTTCTTTCATGGCTGTAGCTAAATAACCAACGCTTTCACCAAGGTTAAATTTCCATTCTACACAATGTTTAAAAGCCTCTTCCGCTACTTCATAATTTTTAATTTGCATAGCCGCTAAACCACCAAAGAAGTAAAAATTTGAATCTTGCACACCGATTAAGGTTCCGAACTCAGCCGCTCCAACTAATGCCCCCATTGCTGTCTCATATTCTTCAGCTGAATAGGCTTCAATTCCCGCATTTGACATCATTGCACGATACATTTGAGCGTAATCGTTTACATCATCAACATAGGTTTCTTTTTTATCTACTTCTTTCGAATGGATCAGGGCGTTAAATCCCTCTTCCGCTAATTCTTCCGATTTCATTCCTGGGTAAGCAGAACCGTCAGACATGGCAAGTGCCAAACCTAATTCGATATAAATTTTCCCTTTATACATCCATGCTTTTGGATCTTCTTTTGTATCAGGGTGCGCAAGGGCTAAATCAATCGATTCCTTTGCTTCTAGCAGGTCTTTCGTATACGCAGCGACATCAGTCCTGTTTTTTTGAGCACCTTGATAAGTTACAGCTGCTGACGTTACATTTTTCTTTTGAGAAAAGCTCACAGTTGCAAATAAGGCAACTGCTATGGTTAAAAAGATTTTTTTCATTATTCTAGTTTTATTCAATTTGTATTAATCCTAATCCTTCGTTAGGTTGATGCGAAATTTTTTAAATTCCATAAAACATAATTCAATTACTATGCCATAGTACAAAAATACTGAATCACAATTGGATTTTCAAAAGAAAAGCGCTGAAAATTGATTCAGCGCTTTTCTTTATTCATTTATTCATTCTTATTGATCGTCGTCGTCATCACTCTCGTCATCTCCATCCACTTCTTCTTCATCCTCAACAACTTCATCATCTTCTACCTCGTCCTCTACTTCGCCTTCCAACACTTCTAATTCTGCACCATCTCTTATTTTGTCAACGATAATCGGATTACCCTCTTCATCATAAGCAGTATCATCATCATCATCACGATCTCTATAAACTTTCGCTACAGCAGCGATTTCATCATCACCTCTTAGACTGATCAATCGAACACCTTGTGTAGCTCTTCCCATCACCCTTAATACATCAACATGCATACGAATCGTGATACCTTTACGGGTAATAATCATTAAATCGTCATCATCTGTTACGTTTTTAATCGCAATCAATGATCCTGTTTTTTCAGTAACATTAATCGTCTTCACCCCTTTACCACCTCTGTTGGTGATACGGTATTCAGACACTTCGGAGCGCTTGCCATATCCGTTTGAAGAAACAACTAAGACGTTAGCTTCTTCACTTTCAACGGCGATCATTCCAACTACTTCATCTTTCTCATTCGCTAAGGTTACGCCTCTTACACCAGAAGCAGTACGTCCCATAAAACGAACTTTTTCTTCGTTAAATCGAATCGATTTTCCTGATTTCAACGCAAGCATGATTTCATTCGAACCGTTCGTTAACTTCGCTTCCAATAATTCGTCGCCTTCACGAATACCAATAGCGTGAATACCATTTGTACGTGGACGAGAATAAGCTTCTAGTTTCGTCTTCTTGATAATTCCTTGTTTCGTACACATAATAATGTACTTATCCTTGATATACTCTTCATCTTTAATGTCTTCAACATTGATGAATGCCTTGATACTATCCTCAGGATCGATACTAATTAAGTTTTGTAAAGCTCTTCCTTTCGCCGCTTTATTTCCTTCTGGAACTTCAAAAATACGCATCCAGAAACATTTACCTTTTTCAGTAAAGATCAATAACCAATTGTGGTTGGTTGCAACGAATAAATGCTCTAAGAAATCCTTATCGCGGGTTGCAGATCCTTTTGCTCCTACTCCTCCTCTAGTCTGGACACGGTAATCATCTAAAGGTGTACGTTTGATGTAACCGGCATGCGAAATAGTAATAACTACTTCGTTGTCAGGAATCAAATCCTCAATACGCATTTCGTTTGCGGAATATTCGATAACAGAGCGTCTTTCGTCGCCATATTTATCCCTTACATATTGCAATTCTTCCTTAATGATATCCATTCTGCGCTCTTCGCGATCTAAGATATCCTTTAAGTCAGCAATTTTCAACATCAAATCTTCATATTCAGCACGTAATTTATCTTGCTCCAGTCCAGTTAACTGACGCAATCTCATTTCAACAATTGCACGCGATTGAATATCACTCAATTCGAATCGTTCAATTAATTTCTCACGCGCTTCGTCAGGACTTTTTGATCCTCGAATGATTTTGATTACTTCATCAATATTGTCAGAAGCGATAATTAAACCTTCTAAAATATGTGCACGCTCTTCCGCCTTACGCAATTCAAATTGCGTACGACGAACAACTACATCATGTCTATGATCGACAAAGTGAACAATCATGTCCTTTAAGTTCAATACTTCAGGACGCCCTTTTACCAAGGCAATATTATTAACTGGAAATGAGCTTTGTAACGTTGTGTATTTAAATAGTTTATTTAATACAACATTCGGAATAGCGTCGCGTTTTAATTCGTAGACGATACGCATACCATTACGGTCAGACTCGTCACGAAGATCAGAAATACCCTGAATTTTACCTTCATTAATAAGGTCGGCTGTTTTCTTAATCATGTCAGCCTTATTCACTTGATAAGGTATTTCGGTAATGATAATCGCTTCTTTTCCTTCACGAATTTCTTCGAAAGAAGCTTTACCACGCATCATTACTCTTCCTTTTCCGGTGTGGAAAGCGTCTTTTACACCTTCATATCCATAAATCGTTCCGCCAGTCGGGAAATCGGGCGCTTTGATGTACTCCATCAATCCGTCGATATCGATATCGCGATTATTGATATAGGCCACAATGCCGTCCACAACTTCCGTTAAGTTATGCGGAGGCATATTCGTTGCCATACCAACCGCAATACCACTCGAACCGTTCACAAGTAAATTTGGAATCTTAGTTGGAAGAACGGTAGGCTCCATCAACGAGTCATCAAAATTTAAAGCGAAATCAACTGTTTCTTTGTCCAAATCGGCCAATAACTCTTCTGCTATTTTTTGTAAACGTGATTCAGTATAACGCATAGCCGCTGGGCTATCTCCATCAACTGATCCAAAATTCCCTTGTCCATCAACCATGGGGTATCTGAGTGACCATGGTTGCGCCATTCGCACCATAGTGTCATATACGGACGAATCACCATGCGGGTGATACTTTCCCAATACGTCCCCAACGATTCTTGCTGATTTTTTATGTGGTCTATTTGAATATACACCCAAATCTTGCATTCCGTATAAAACTCTTCTGTGAACAGGCTTTAGTCCATCCCGTACATCAGGGAGAGCTCTAGAAACAATTACCGACATTGAATAATCAATGTAGGCTGATCTCATTTCCTCGTCAATGTCTATTTTGATGATATTTTCTCCTTCGGCCATAGTGCGTTTCTCTTTTTAGTTATAGGGCTCGAAAATAGGCATTTTTTCGCTTAGTTCGGAATGTCAAAGTGGCTACTTATTAACAAAAATGTCATGAAAAATGTCTTTATTAACATTCGGTATAAAAATTGTTAATCGTAACTTGGATTTAGAAAAATATTGGGTTAATTTGGTGCAGTGGAGAGGATTTATTGAAAAAAGTGAAATAAATTAATCTTTCGCTCGTCCTAATAGCAAGGATTGGATACTGACAGATTATCACAAAGAATTAGAAATCGAATAATAAGAAACAAACTACTAATATTTCCTGTTATATTAAGGAATAGAAATGAAAAGAAATTATGGATGCAAATTTTTCTGCAAGAGCCAAAGATGTACTCTCTTATAGTAGAGAAGAAGCCTTGCGTCTGGGAAATGACTACTTAGGTGTTGAACACATCTTATTAGGCATACTAAGAGAGGGCGAAGGATTGGCCATTAAGCTACTGCTTGAATTTCAAGTGGATCTACAACGCATTCGATTAGAACTCGAAAAAACGTTGAAAGAAAATCGTGTAAAAAGTATTACGGCCAATAACATACCTTTGGTACGACAAGCCGAAAAGGTTTTGAAAATTACCTATCTAGAGGCAAAACTATTTAAAAGTGCGAAAGTTGGAACGGAGCATATTTTATTAGCTATTTTGCGCGAAGAAAACAATTTAGCGACACGTACTCTAAACAAGTATGGTGTTATTTACGAAAACATAAAAGAAGAATTAGAAGCAATGATTGAAGAACAAAATTATCCTAAGGCTGAATTCCCTGGTAGTTCAGATGAAAACGAAGACCAAGGAAACGAAGGCTCTGGTTATAAAGGTGGTGCTGGATCGAAACGTCCAGCAGATGGAAAGTCAAAAACACCAGTGCTCGACAATTTCGGAAGAGATTTGACGGCAATGGCAGAAGAAAACAAATTGGACCCTATCGTTGGGCGAAAATTAGAAATTGAGCGTGTGTCTCAAATTTTATCGCGAAGAAAAAAGAATAACCCCATTTTGATTGGAGAGCCTGGTGTTGGAAAATCGGCAATTGCTGAGGGATTAGCCCTTAGAATCGTACAAAAGAAAGTTTCTCGTGTATTATTTGGCAAACGAATCATTTCGTTGGATTTGGCGTCACTGGTTGCAGGAACGAAGTATCGAGGACAATTTGAAGAGCGAATGAAAGCTGTTATGAATGAATTAGAGAAGTCGAGAGACATTATCTTATTCATTGATGAGATTCATACCATTATCGGTGCTGGAGGAGCGTCAGGATCTTTAGATGCGTCAAATATGTTTAAGCCAGCATTGGCGAGAGGTGAAATTCAAGTAATTGGAGCAACAACCTTGGACGAGTTTAGACAATATGTGGAAAAAGATGGTGCATTAGAGCGTCGTTTTCAAAAGGTCTTGATTGAGCCGACAAATATTGAAGAATCGATCGAGATTTTGAATAATATTAAAGAACGCTACGAGGATCACCACAATGTTACGTATACGCAAGAGGCGATTGAAGCCTGTGTTAAATTGACAGAGCGCTATATGTCAGATCGTAATTTGCCTGACAAGGCAATTGATGCAATGGATGAAGTGGGCTCTCGCGTTCACATCACAAATATCAATGTACCAAAAGAAATTATTGATCTTGAGAAAAAAATTGAAGACATTAAGGATTTAAAAGGCAATGTCATAAAAAGTCAGCAGTATGAAAAAGCAGCTGAATTGCGTGATACTGAAAAGAATTTGCAAACTGAATTAGAAAATGCTCAAACGCGTTGGGAAGAGAGTGCGAAAGAGAATCGAATAATTGTTTCGGAAGACAATGTGGCAGAAGTTGTTTCAATGATGACTGGAATACCTTTACGCAAGGTTTCTGAGTCTGAAAATGGCAAGATCATGAGTCTAGGTGAAACCATTAAAGGTTCTGTTATCGGACAAGATTCTGCTGTTCAAAAGGTTGTTAAAGCCATCCAACGTAACCGTGCAGGATTGAAAGATCCGAACAAGCCAATTGGATCATTTTTCTTCCTCGGACCAACAGGTGTTGGTAAAACGCAATTAGCAAAAGTTTTAGCGCGAACTATGTTTGATTCGGATGACGCACTTATTCGTGTAGATATGTCTGAGTACATGGAGAAATTTTCTGTTTCAAGATTGGTAGGCGCGCCTCCGGGATACGTGGGTTATGAAGAAGGCGGGCAGTTGACTGAAAAAGTGAGACGCAAGCCCTACTCTATTATTTT
>JALQVX010000236.1 GCA_023263555.1 Crocinitomix sp. | reverse complement strand
CCGTGCCGGAGGTTCTCATTTCTGCGGATGTTTTAGAAGGTTGTGAAGATTTACTTGTTCATTTTAGCGCTTTATCTGATCCTTTATTAGTCTCTACATTAATTTGGGATTTTGGAGATGGTATTATTGGCACAGGTTGGGATTTAAGTCATCTCTATCCAGATCCAAATTGTTATGATGTAAAGCTAGACATAACTTCTGTTGATGGATGTGAAATGACAGGTACATTTACAGATTTTATCTGCGTCTGGCCGCAACCGATCGCAGGTTTTGAATACGCACCAAGTCAACCTGACTTATACAATACAACGGTTTCTTTTTTCAATACCTCCGAATCGGCAACTGCTTATGAATGGAATTTTGGAGAGGGTTCAACCTCTACGGATATTAATCCATCTAATGAATATCCCTCCATTGGCAATGTCACTTATGACGTGCAGCTGATCGCCAAAACGGATCAAGGTTGCTCAGATACAACCTATCAAAAAGTAACGATTGATGAATTGGTGGTGGTGTTCATTCCAAACGCTTTTACGCCAAATAGTGATCCTTTTAATCAACGTTTTGGTCCCGTTTTCATTCCTGGATTCTCGCCACGCGATTATCACTTTATGATTTTTAATCGGTGGGGTGAATTGATATGGGAATCTACTGATTTGACGGAAACATGGGATGGTACTTACGTGAATGGATTAGTGGATGATGGTACCTATGTGTGGGAACTTACTTTTAGAGAGAATAAGTCGGATAAGAAGTACCGAAATTACGGACATGTCACGATAATAAAATAAATTTAGATTAATTTTTTTTATTCCTCAATCGGTTTAAATATTGGAAAATAAAAAAAAAAGTTTACATTTGGATGTAATGAGAATGTGCTTTTTTGAAATTATGGTAAAAAGTACAATTACTAAGCCTTTAACCAGTCACCAGATGAAAACTTGGATTGTAATCCTCTTTATTGCAATTGCTTCCGCTAGTCATAGTCAAATGACATTAAGTGGAACGGCAACAGGTACTTGTGATTGTTATACACTAACGACTGCAGCCCCTACCCAAGCAGGAAGTATTTGGAGTCCTTCTTCAATAAGTTTAGCCAATCCTTTCGATATCAAATCACGTGTTTTTTTAGGCTATTCGGATGGGGGAGCAGATGGAATGACCTTTGTGTTAAGACAGTCAGGCACCACGACAGGTATAGGAGGAGGGGATCTTGGCTATGGCGGTATCTTAAATTCAGTTGCCGTTGAAATAGACACATGGAACAACGGAGGTGTTAGCGGAGATTTGGTAGCTGATCATATTGGAATGAATTCAAATGGCGTTCTTACACATAATCTTGTTGCACCAGTAGCCATTGCAAATATTGAGAATGGCGTTTTTCACGATTTTCGAGTCACATGGAACCCAGGGACGCTTCAACTGCAAGTTTTTTTGGACGGCGTCAGTATCTTTATTTATACAGGTGATCTTGTTTCTACTGTTTTTGGTGGAAGTCCAAATGTCTTTTTTGGTTGGACGGCAGCAACCGGTGGTGCGACTAATCTTCAACAGGTTTGTATCGATCTAGATGCTGATTTTACTGCTGATGATTTTTCCGTTTGCCCTGGTCAAGTAATTTCATTTACCAATACTTCAGTCGGGGGATTAAATATTAATAGTATCGACATGGTTTCTTATGCTTGGACTTTTGGTGGTGGTGTAACTTCTGCCCTTGAAAACCCTACACATACTTATTTGACTGAAGGTCCTAAAATTGTAACGCTAACCGTAACCAATATGATTGGTTGCACGGATACTAAAACTTTATACTTCACGGTTGATAGTATTGAAATTGATATGGAAAACACGGATATCACCTGCTTTGGGTATGATGATGCTGATGCAACTGCCGTTCCGGTTACCGGTGACGCTCCATATGATTTCTTATGGGATGATCCATCAGCTCAAACAACGGCAACGGCAACTGCGCTAGCACCTGGAATATACACTGTAACAGTTACGGATGCAGTTGGTTGTATCCAGTTTGGATCAGTGGAAGTGACAGAACCGGATGAGTTACTCTTATCGGATGCCTTATTGACGAATGCAACTTGCGGCCTAACGGATGGATCCATAGAATTAATCGCCGAAGGAGGGACTCCTGCATATGAATATTCAATTAATGGCGGGGTAACTTTCGAACCTACGGCTGACTTCGTCGATTTAGGTGATGGAATTTATTCCATCATTATTAGAGATGACAATGGATGTTTATTTGAGGAAGAAATTGAGATACTTTCCGATCCATTGGATGTCGCAATCAGTAAGACAGATATTACATGTTTTGAATTTGCAAACGGAACAGCAACTGCATCTCCTGCTTTTGGTGTTGGTCCTTGTACCTATTTATGGGATGATCCTTTAGCACAGACGACAGCAACAGCCACCGGTCTGGAACCGGGAACTTACACGGTCTTTGTTGAACACACAACCATTGGCTGTTCCGGCTCTGCCTCGATTATAATTACTCAGCCAGATGAACTACTCATTAACTCTATTTCATCTACAAACGCAAGTTGCGGTGTTGATAACGGAATAATTGCAATGGAGGTAATTGGAGGAACACCTCCTTATTCGTATAGCATTGATGGCGGTGCAACAAGCTCTCCTAGCCCATCTTTCACAGGATTAGCTCCGGGCGATTATTCAATTGAGGTGACGGATGCAAATGGTTGCGTTGTCACGGGTTTTACTACTTTAATCAATGTTTCCAATGTCCCTGAAGTGATTATTGACGCTAATCCGAATGAAGGATGCAAAGCGCTTGAAGTGAATTTAACAAATTTATCTGACCCAGCTTTAACGGCATTTACCGATTGGAATCTTGGTGATGGTACACTCGGATCTGGTTCGGTCGTGAATCATGTATATGAAACGGCAGGCTGTTATGATGTGCATGTAGATATTACAACCTATGACGGTTGTTCCACTTCCGCTGATTTTTACGATTATATCTGTGTATGGGAGCTACCTGTAGCCTCTTTTTCTTTTACACCTGAAGATCCTGATATGCTTGATAATACAGTGCAATTCATTAATCAGTCGGAATTTGCGAGTAATTACGAATGGACCTTCGGAGATGGTAATTCTTCTTTTTTAGCGGATCCAGAACATACATATCCTGAAGTTGGAACAGTGGATTATCCGGTTCAACTTATCGCAATCACTACAAACGACTGTCGTGACACGACGAGCAGAATCGTAACTGTTAAAGAAGTTGTGCTCTACTATATCCCCAATATCTTCACACCAGATGGGGACGAATTTAATGCCGTGTTTAAACCTCAGTTTTTGGAAGGCTTCTCTCCTGCCGATTATCATTTAGTCATTTATAATCGCTATGGTGAAATTGTATGGGAATCATATAATACAGCTACAGGCTGGAATGGAACCTATGGAGGAGACCTAGTAGTAGATGGTGTCTATATTTGGCAATTGACGTTCAGAGAAAACAGTTCTGATAAACGCTATTCTGAATTCGGTCACGTGACCATTCTAAAATAATTCCCCTCTTAAATCGATTAGAATTTCGGCACGATAAATGCACGTTTCCTAAAAAAATGTAAATTAATAGCGTTCAAACATGGCTACGATTAGATTGAATCACAATTCGATACACACGAACATAATCAGGCCTTGCGCTATAAACGGAAAGAAAATAATGAAAAATAGTGTATCATGGGTAATCACCGCCTTGGTTTTGCTTGGATGCAATGAAGTGAATTCTCAAGATTTAATCGAAATCAAACCTTGGGTCTCTATAGGCCCAAATCAACCACCAAATAGTCCTAATGATCGTGATGATTCAGGAATCGGCCCTGTCGAGTTCATACGCGTCTTCCCAAAAAAAGAAGGACATCTTTTAGCAGGTTCGCTTTCAGGTGGACTTTTTTATTCGAATGATGGTGGTGACTTATGGCAAACATGCGGGTCAGATCATTGGGCATACACAGGTTGCGCATGGGCTGATTTTTATCCGGAAGACGAGCAAATTTGGTTTGCTTGCTCAAATTTCTCCGGTGAAAATGGCAAGCCAGGTCGAATAGGAGCTGAAGGTGGCTTGATGCGCTCCACTAATGCAGGTGTTTCATGGGAGTTGGTTGGAGATTATAGGGACTTTATCGGATCACCCCAAATTGTCCTTTACGGTACACGCTTTCATCCAACTAATCCTGCGGTCTTATTTGTCCTTTCGTCTGAAGGGTTGTATTATACGGAGAATTGTTTGGATAAAACCATTCAATGGCAACGTATACCCAATCTTAAAGGATGGACATATGATCTCGATTTTATTGGAGAGGAGATGTTCGTTGCAAATTATTTCCAAAATAAGTGGAATATTTTGGTCTTTAATCTTGATGTTTATGACGAATTCACGAAGGTTAAACCCTTTGAACAAGAATCGAGAATAATGCGAAATGTGACGTTTGAGCCTCAGCGTGATCACCTTCTAATTGCAAAAGATTTTTTAAAAGAGTCGGATGAAGTCTGTGTCTTAAACAAGGCGAAAGATTCGCTTTCGATTCTCTTGAAAAACCAACAAATTGGTTTTGGAAGTGGATATACTTTCGCTGTTTCCCCCTATAATAGTGATGAATTTTACATAGGGCAATCCACACGGGTTAAAAAACAACTTCCTCCCTATACAAAATTGACTCCAATTGGATTCAGGTATCATGTTGATGTTGAATTTGTGGCTTATGACCCTTTTGATTCATTGAAAGTCTACCTTGCCACTCATGGCGGCGTTTTTATTTCAACGAATGCTGGTGCGGATTGGGAGAATAAAAGTATGAATCTTGGAATTTCGGAGGTAATGGGAATGGCTGTTTCTCGAGATGACCCCAATCAAATTGTCATAGGGTGTTATCATGACGGAAGTATGGTTCGGGCAGACTTTGAAAAGGATGGAACCTATTCATGGCGATCGGTAAACGGTGGAGATGGGCTGCTAGCCCTTATTGACCCAACGAACAATGCAGTCGTTTACACCTCTAATCAATACAATGGCGGCGGTTTATATTTTTCAAGTGACACAGCAAAAAATGAAAAAATTAACATCCATAATTTGAATAACCTGAAAACAGCAGGGTGGGAAACGGCGGTGGTGATGGATTATAAACAACCCAATGTCATCTTTTTTAATTACGCGGAAGCCGCAGGTTTTAATAAAGGAAATATTAATGTCTGCCGCACAACAAATGCAAACGAAAAGAATAAGGCCGAGAGCTTATCCGATTTTAATGCCAGTCATCAAATGAAATCGTATAAGGTTTATGGATTATTTAATTCACCTTATCATCCAAACGTCCTCATAGCGTATGTATTGGATTATGTAACGGATGAGCAGGGGAATAAAAAAACAAATCACCGCTTATTTCGTACAGATATTGCACACGGTAATTCGCTTGAAGTTAAAAAATCATGGTATGAATTAGAGCATCCAAATAATTCGTGGATAGCGGATGTCGAAATTGATGCTTATCACGGAAACTATCTTTACTTATCGTATGGTATTGGCAAAGAAAATCCCGAATCTATTTTTGGAGACAGAGGAATGTTGTATCAACTGCGTTATTCCTCATCTAATAAACATTCTATCAAACGTCAAATCGATATTTCTAAAAATATTCCATCAGGTGTTTCTGGGCGCTATAATTTGGCCTATTCGAAAAAGAACGGTGGAACATTGTTCATTGCGACGGTAAATGGTGTTTTTGCCGGCACAAATAGATCCTTAAAGGGCAAATCGCGCTGGCAATCTATTGGCGTCGATTTGGCCCATTGCAAAGTCTATAGTTTAGATTTTAATGAAAAGCACAATGTTTTAACCGTGGGACTTTTTGGACGAGGTGTTTGGCAATATTACTTTTAGAAGCTATTTTTTAGCGCAAACGTGTTACTTATTCATATTCTCACATTTATTAAGGGAGAATCATTAATTTTAGGCTAAAATTTATTGCTATGACTGAATCACATTTATATCTTTTAATTGCGACTATTATTGCGACTGCAATTATAATCTTTGCAACGATCTACTACTTTACAAATAGATGGGTCGAAGTTCAACGTGAAAAAATCAAAGCTTCGCAAATGCCAATTCGCGAGAATAAGCCGCAGGGTACCGATTTGAAAAGACATTTTTTTCCTCTACAAGTTGACGCTTACCAACGAATGGTTTTATTTCTTGAGCGCATAGCGCCAAACAATATGATTATTCGACTAAGTAACCCAGGTTTACCCGCTCGTGCTTTTCAACAAAAATTATTAGAAAATATTCGCCAAGAATACGATCATAATTTAGCACAGCAAATTTTTATCTCTAAAACGGCATGGGCAAATGTTCAAGCCAGTAAGGAAGAAATTGTGAAAATCATAAATATGGCATCCATTAATTTAGGAGATACTGCTTTGGCAAATGATCTAGCCAAAAATATTTTCGAAATTACAGCACAATTAAAAGCGCAACCAACCGATCAGGCAATCGATTTTCTAAAATCTGAATTGAATCAAATTCTCGGTTAATTTTTCTACGTTTTTTATTCAACTTTTCGTCTAGGTGTTTAGACGTATTTAACAGGTGTTTTTAACAGTAATGCCTATTTTTTTATTAGGTGTGCATAGCTTTTTTTTGAAAAAAATACGATTTCCTCAATCGTTTAAGTATTACAGTCTTTGGTGGGCGGTTAATTGTAATTCGTCGAAATACACAAAATTACTTGGATTGGTTCTAAATAATTTTGTAATTTGCCTTCAACCAACATATACCTTTACGAATGAAAAACCTAATAAAATGTTCCTCCATTTTGTTTGCAATTTGTTCTCCCCTGGGAATTTTTGCTCAAGATGAAATCGATTATGGAGCGGCTTCCATAAGTCCCGAATATTGTGTTTTGATAGATGCAGATTCTCCTGTTAAAAATTTCTATATTATCGATATCGATCACTTGCATATCGCAGACGAAATTGAAGCAGTTGATAAATTTGGTCATATTGAAAATAATTTGATCTCTTATACAGTTGATCTTGTCGAACACAAAGCTTATTTAGAGTTGCACCTAGATCGTACTTCCGAACCTAAAGATATCCTTTGGTGGAGTGCCTACTTGAATTCACTCTGCGGACTCTAATTAACTAAATCGAATTTTCCTCATAATACCGGGTATTGAATTCAATTCCCTTATATATCTATAGAGTAAATAGTTTAATATACCTTTAAATAACCGACTATGAAAAACCTCAACTTTAAGCTCCTCATCATGTTAATACTGTCCTGGATAGGTCAGTCTA